>NZ_JBHVDM010000061.1:0-39714 GCF_042802775.1 Nocardia sp. NPDC057455
CAATAACAATAACTCCGGCAACAACGGAAACAACGGCAACAACATGCCGTATGTGCCACCGACTCAGGATGGTTCCACACAACAACCCGGCGCCACGAACGCGAACTGGGAGTCGACCTACAGCGACCTGCTCGATGGTTCCACCGACGACACCTCGGGTTCGCTGACCGATACCGGCACCGGCGCCCAGCCCATCTCGGACACCGGAAGCACCGATGCGTCCTCGAGTTCGGATCCGTTGTCCGCCATTCGTTCGGCGCTACAGAACGGCGTCGGCACCGGAACCGGTACGACTGCTGGAACGAACACCGGCAGTGTCTCGCCCGCCGCCGCCACCAGCGGCGACAACGGCATGGCGAATGCGATGCAGCAAATGGCGATGATGAGCGCCATGAGCGGGATGATGAACCAGGGGAATCGTCAGCCCGACGACGACCGAGCCTACGAGCGGGCTTCCGCGGAGCGGGAGCGGCGTGAGGAACGCGAACGTGAGCGCAAGCGCAACGCCCAGACGAACACTGCGACCCAAGCGGTTCAGCAGACGGCTCCTCCTGGCGTGACAGCGCCGACGTACGCGGGCGCTCCGCCTGCGGTGACCGCACCGGGCGGAACGGTGGATTTCAAGATCGGCAATTCCACTGTCCAGGTATCTCAGCCGATCGCGGAGGCTTTGCACCGTCAGACGCAGAACACTGCCACCAATGCGGTTGCCGCGTACGAGGGAACCGCGGGTGCGTCGACAGCCGACCATCCATGGGCGACGGTCAACGACATCGCCCAGTTGAAGACCGGCGATGTCGTGCAGTGGGAGAAGCACAGCGCGCTGATCGTCAAGAACGAGACCGGGCTGAACATCCTGGACAACGGCCAACTCATCCCCTTGGATCCCAACAACCCGCCGCTGACCGAGAAGTACGGCGGTTTCACCGGCTACGCCCATCCGACGGGTCTGGATGTCGGATCCAATCCCGCCGATCCCGCGGCGGCGGCACCGCCTCCGCCGACAGTGAGCACGGTGCAACCCGGCAGCCCGCCTCCTGTCGGACCACCGCCGCAGGTCTGAGCGGACTACGCGCGCGTCTTCTCCCCTCGCACGGACGCGGCGACTTGGTTCGGCATCGGCTCGTGGCGGGCGTAGGCGCGGGTGAAATCGCCGGTGCCGTGCGAGATCGAGCGCAGGTCGATGGCGTAGCGGCTTAGTTCTAGTTCGGGGACCTCGGCGTGAATGCGGGTGCGGCCGCTGCCGTGCGGCTCGGTACCGAGGACGCGGCCGCGGCGGCTGGACAGGTCGCTCAGGACCGGGCCGACGTAGTCGTCGGAGACGAGGACCCAGACTTCGGCGAGCGGCTCCAGCACTCTGACCCCCGCGGCCGCCGCCGCCTCGCGGAGGGCGAGGGCGCCGGCGGTCTGGAACGCGGCATCGGAGGAGTCCACGGAATGGGCTTTGCCGTCGAACAGGGTGACGCGCACGTCCACGAGGGGATACCCGGCGGTCAGCCCCCGTGCGGCCTGTGCGCGAACGCCCTTTTCCACCGAGGGAATGAACTGGCGTGGAACGACACCGCCGACCACTTTGTCCACGAACTCGATCCCCGCTCCCGCGGGTAGCGGTTCGACCTCGATCTCGCACACCGCGTACTGCCCGTGCCCGCCGGACTGTTTGACGTGCCTGCCGCGCCCGGCGGCCTTGCCCGCGAACGTCTCCCGCAACGCCACCTGATGGTCGGTCACATCGACCTGTACGCCGAACCGTGTCCGCAACCGCTCCAAAGCGACGTCGCGATGCGCCTCGCCGAGACACCAGAGCACCAGCTGATGCGTCTGCGGGTTGTGCTCGAGCCGCAGCGCCGGATCTTCGGCGGCCAGGCGGGCAAGGCTCTGCGAAAGCTTGTCCTCGTCGGCTTTGCTGTGCGCGCGAATGGCGATGGGCAGCAGCGGGTCGGGCATGGGCCACGGCTCGATCCGCAGGGGGCTGTCGGTGGACGACAGCGTGTCGCCGGTTTCGGCGTGACCGAGCTTGGTGACGTAGGCGATGTCGCCCGCGATCGCCTGCCGCAGCGGGCGTTGCTGCTTGCCGAAGGGAGCCGAGATCGTGCCGACCCGTTCGTCCAGCTCGTGGCTCTCGTGGCCCCGATCCTCCAGGCCGTGTCCGCTGACGTGCACCGTGTCGTCGGCGTGCAAGGTGCCGGAGAAGACGCGGACCATGCAGACCCGCCCGACGTACGGGTCGGACGCGGTGCGGATGACCTCCGCGGCCAGCTCTCCGTCCGGGTCACAGCGCAGCGGATGCGGTTCGGCGCCGTTACTGGCGGTGATGGCGTGCTCGGCGGGCGTCGGAAAGCCGCCGGTGATCAGCTCGAGCAACTCGACCGTTCCCAGGCCTTGCTTGGCGCCCTCCGGCGCGGGCGCGGCGAACAGCACGGGGTGGAAGCTGCCGCGGGCGACCGCGCGCTCCAGGTCGGCGACCAGCGTCGCCAGGCTGATCTCCTCGCCCTCGAGATAGCGCTCCATCAGGGTCTCGTCTTCGCTCTCCGCGATGATGCCCTCGATGAGACGGTTGCGCGCTTCCTCCAGAGCGGGTACCTGATCGGGCGAAGGGTCGCCCTGCACCTCCTCCCCGGAGGAGTAGTCGCCCACGCAGTGCGGCAGCAGCTCCACCATGCCGGTGACCGGCCGGTGGCCGTCCGGGTTCTTCGGGCCGTACACGGGCAGATGCAGCGGCAGGATGTTCTCCGACGATCCGCCGCCCAGCACGGTCCGGCAGGTCTCGGTCATCACGTCGAACTCGTCGCGCGCCGTGTCCAGGTGGGTGATCACGATCGCGCGCGGCATCCCGACCGCGGCGCATTCCTCCCACAGCGCCCTGGTCGCGCCCGCGATTCCGTCCGCCCCCTCGGCCGCCGAGATGACGAACAGCGCCGCGTCGGCCGCGCGCAGCCCCGCCCGCAGCTCGCCCACGAAGTCCGCGTATCCGGGGGTGTCGACCAAGTTGACCTTCATCCCGGCCCATGCCACCGGCACGACCGACAGCTGCACCGACCGGTGCTGGCGATGCTCGATCTCGTCGTAGTCCGACAGCGAGGTGCCGTCCTCCACCCGTCCGGCCCGGTTGACCGCCCGCGCGGTGAGCGCCATGGCGTCGACGAGCGTGGTCTTGCCCGACCCGCTGTGCCCGACCAGGACGACGTTGCGGATCTGCTCGGGCCGGTCCGCGGTCACTACGCCGCCGTTGCCCGCGGCAGCTCCGTTGGTCTTGTCCACCATGTGTCTCGCTCCTCTGCTGACACCTGCCGTACGTCAACCTTCCCACCGGGCCTTGCGTTCCGCCGACGATTCGGCAGATCAGGGTGTGGACGGGCGGTCCTTCGCGGGCGGAGGGATGGCTCGTCGGGAGAGGGTCGCCTCGCAGGTCGGGCCCGTGGCGCCGCCGCCACGCGGATTGATGGCTCGCGCGACGCGGGCGATCGACTCCGGTCCATTGTCGACGAGGCTCGGACCAGGTATTTTTCGGGGCGGTCGCGCAATGCGAGGCTCTTGCCTGATCAGCTGATCGTCTTTTCGGTGCTCAAAGGATTTCCCTCGGTATCGACTTCCTCGTAGTCGATACTGAATTCGATACCTGCGTTCCTGGACAGTTCTGCAAGGTCTCGAAGCCGAGTAGTGGCAGTATCGGGCGCCTCCTCGATACGGCCTTCGAGAAGGAAATAGAAAGGCGCTTCTGGGCCCCCCGCATCGTAACAATAGAGTTCGAATCCGTCGGTCTCGTAGTGCATCTGGAACCCGCGATGGGGCTTCATCTGAAGATCATTCTTCGACAGCCATGATCTCAATATCTGTTCGATGATTTCCAGGCTCTCGGTATAGAAAGTTCCGTGATACGAGGTAATGGCCATGATCATACTTTGTTCGATGCAATTGATGTGGCTGGACCCGATATCATACGCCGGCCACTCGGCGAGAGCGAAGTGGTTGATACTAGTCCCGCTCCACGTTTCGCTTGCGACGAGCGCTTTCGACTTCTCTCATGATCGTGGTGATTCTGGGGTTGAGGCGCACGATAATCCGGACAGAGGGGTCTCGGTAGGCGAGTACCAGTGAATTTTCCGTTCCGGTCCATTCGATCTGCGAAGTCGTTCCAGAAGAACGTGCGGTGGGTTCGCCGTAGTTTGCGAGAAAAGCGGGATCGCGCCGGACATCCCAGACCCCGCCCTGCATCCCGAGCAAGTCGCGGAGGGTGATGGAGGTTCCGTTGGGCACGCCCGGCACATAACGTTCGAGGACGTCGTCCAGGGCGAGTTTGCCTTCGTCGGCCGCGCGTAACACCGCCGTAGCGGTAAAGGTCTTGCTGATGCTTCCGATCCGCACATGATCCGCCGCGTCCATCGGCTGGCCGGTCGCGAGACCGGCTGTGCCATAGGCTGAAACGAAATCTCCACGCTTCGGGTCGTGCACCGCGACCAGTACCCCCGGGGGCCAGCCGCGCGTTCCATTTGCGGCCGCACGACGCGGTCGATCTGCTCGGCCGCTTCTGAGGGAAAACTTGTGACTTCGCGATCGTCGGATGCACATCCGGCCAGTAGTGCCGCCGTCAGCAGAGCCACGGCGATCGCGCCCGACGATGTGAGTTGCCTATGCGCCAAAATCAACCCCCCAATTCGACAGTGCATCGCCAGTCTGCCAGAACCGCTGAAAGCGGGGCTCCCAGCGGCGAGGCGAGAACCCGATGCGGGTTCGGTCAGGACAGCCGGCGGATGTCTCCACGGACGCGGTAGAAACCGCCGCGTGCCGACTCGGCGATGCCGTCGACTACGTAGCGAGCACCCGGTCGTCGGATGTCCTTGGGAAACTGGACATTCCAGCCCTGGTGGAACCCGGGCGAGACGACACGCACGCGCAGCGAAGTGCCGTGACTCACGCATTCCACGATCACGCCGGTGCCCGCGTCGGAGGTGATTTCGACGGTGTCGCTGGGCACCACCGCCGAGATCTCGGGTGCTTTCACCGACACCGTCTGCGGCAGCACGCCCTGCTCGGCATCGCGGATGGCGGCTTCGCCGACGTCGAGACAGGCCAGCGTGCCGGTCGTGGTGACCAGGTACAGCTTGTCGTCGTGGTACTGCATGGAATAGGCCGAACCGCAGCCGGTGGCCAGCTTCCACACGCGATTGCCCGCGGCGTCGAAGCAGTACACCGACGAGTAGTTGTCACCGGCGAAGACGTAACGGCCGTCGGGCGAGGTGGCACAGGAGAAGACCGCCGCGTCGCACTGGTAGATGTGCTCGGCTCGGCCGTTCTTGGCCACCATGCGGACCTGGTTGCGGGAGGTGCCCGCGTAGACGGCGTCGGATTCCTGCCAGCCGAACAGGACGTCACCTCCGGTGCCCGCCTGCCACAGAGGATTCCCGGTGTCCAGGTCGTACTTGGTGACGCCCGTGGAGTGCCCGTGGTAGACGCCGTGCGCGTCGATGCGCACCATCCAGCCCGAATCGCCGGTGCTGCGCCGGGTCCACAGCGACTCTTCCTCGTAATCGATCACGGTGATGCCGCCTTGGCGGTCGGAGACGCCGAGGATGCCGTCGTGGATGTCGAGCCAATAGATGTCGACATCGGCCGCGATATCGTAGGCCGCCCGCGGCACCTTGCCCGACAAGTCGTAGACGCGGCCGTCGTCGCATCCGGCGTAGATCCAGAAATCGTCGGCCACAATGCATTTGACGGCGTCCGGCAGGCGGTAGCGGCCGGTGACCACGCCCTCCGGGGTCAGGGTGAACACGTCGCCGCTCTCGTTGCCCACCCAGCAGCGGCGCTCGTCGACGAAGATGCCGAAGGCGGCGGCGCCGGAGTCGAAGCTCCACAGCACGGGCGCGGCCTTCGCGGTCGAGCGGCCGCTGCTGATCGCTCGCCTGGTCACCGGACGCCTGCCCCGCGCCCCCATCACGGCGGGCGCATAGCCTTTGCGTACCTTCTCGCCGACCTTCTTCGCCGCGGCTGCGTGCGCCTTCGCCTCGGTGGCGAACGAACTCACCTTCGTCTGCCCCTGCTCCCCGATGCGGCCGAAGCGAACGCTCACCTGCGTGCCCGCGACGATCACCTCGTAGAACTTGTGCGCGGTACCGCTGTCCTCGGACAGCTCGAGATAGGTGGTTCCCCCGATTGTCATAGCGCCTCGCCTGTTTTCGTCAGATCAGAACGAAACGAAAGTTAGCAACAGGCACCGACATTCAACCGCCGTCGGCCCGGTCACCCGGCAGGATCGGTGGCGGCGTCTGGCAGAATCGTGCCGGGGTCGTCATGAGGGGGACACACCATGGTGTTGACCGCACGCTTTCAGCCGGGATCGACCAGCCGTCCGTTCGTCGATCGTGCGCCGGTTCTGACGCGGTTCGAGGAATTGCTGGGCGACGCTGCCGAGTATCCCCGGGTCATGCTGCTCAGCGGTGTCGGCGGGATCGGCAAGTCCCGGTTGGTCACCGAGTTGCGTGCGCGGGTCGAGAAGCGGCATCCGGCGGCGGTGCTCGATCTGCAGGTGCCGAGTCATCGTCAGGCCGCGGACGGATTGGCCGTCCTGCGCGTTCAATTCGGCGCGCAGAAGATCAAGTTCCACCGCTTCGACATCGCCTGCGCGGTGTTGTGGCAGCGCATGCACCCGCATCTGCGCCTGACCTCGGACTCGCTGGCGCTGGCCGAGCACAGCGAGATCCTGACCGAGATCCTCAACGACGCCACCGGCATCCCGGTCTTCGGCACCGCGACCCGGCTGCTGGACCTCGGTGCGCGACGGGCCATCCGCACTCACCGGATACGCCACGACCCGGTCCTCCAGGAACTCGACCGGTTGAGTCTCGCGGGCCTGGAAGAAGCCGTTTCCTATCTGTTCGCCGAGGATCTCAAGAGCGGGACGGCGGGCAAGGAACCCTATGTGGTCTTCCTGGACGCCTATGAAGCGTTGATGGGCGGCACGGATCGCGAAGGCCGCGCGGCGGCGTCCGACGCTTGGTTGCGCGATGTGGTCGCGCAGCTGGACACCG
The DNA here is from genome assembly GCF_042802775.1 of Nocardia sp. NPDC057455. NCBI lineage: Bacteria > Bacillati > Actinomycetota > Actinomycetes > Mycobacteriales > Nocardiaceae > Nocardia > Nocardia sp. NPDC057455. Next base: position 7,029 of record NZ_JBHVDM010000061.1, read on the forward strand.
GGTTGGTGGTGATCGCCTGCCGCGAGCCGCTCGGGTGGGAACGGCACGACCCGGAGTGGTCGACCCGTATTCGCGCGGTGCCGGTCGACGACCTGCCGATGGACGCCCGCTTCGAATTGCTCGACTCGTCCGGCATCGAGGATCCCGCCGAGCGCGCGGCGATCGCCGCTTCGAGTGCCGGCGTCCCGTTCTATCTGCATCTGGCCATCGATGCCCGCACTCGCGCGGGCTGGGTTGCGCCCGCCGAATTGGTATCGCCCGAAACGATTCTCGAGCGCTTCCTGCAGCACGTGCGTCCCGACGAGGTTCGGCTGCTGGAACTTCTGGCGCTACCTCGTACGTTCGATCGGGAGATCTTCACCGCTGTCGCGCAGCAGTTCGAGTTACCTCATCACATCGCGGCATGGAAATCCTTGATCGCGTACTCGTTCGTGTACGCCGCCGACGAAAGCGGCGAAGGCGAGCGCTTCCAGCTGCACCAGCTGATGGTGGACGCGCTGCAGCGGCGCTTGGATCCGGATGTTCGGCGCACCCTGCACGCGGTGCTGCACAACCTGTGGTTCATCCGTGCGGAACGGCCGACCGGCCGGATCACCGCGTTGCGGGAGGCGGGATATCACGGTGTTCGCTCGGGCATGCTTTCCGCGGTGACGTTGCTGCATTATGTCGACCGGATCGAGGCGGCAGGGGGCAGTCAGGGTATCGGCGGAGTGATCAGCGATCTGGACCGCTACCTGAGCGATCCGCATGAGAACCTGGCGGGTATGGCGGAACTGACGGAACTCACGCGGTGCCTGGAAGCCGAAGCGGCGGTGCTGCTCGGCGACGCCAAGCAAGCCGATCGGCTGACCCGGGACGTCGCTCTGGATCGGACCGGGCCGATCGCGGAGCGGTTGGCCGTCGCCGCGGCGAACGCGCGCCGCATCCTCGGTGACACCGACGAGGCGTTGACCATTTACCAGGACGTCTGGTCGCGCGGATCGGGGCGGGCCCGGCTCGTCGCCGGGCAGTGGGCGGCCGACCTGCACATGTGCCAGGGCCGATTCGGTCAGGCCTTGACCATGTGCGAGGAACTCGTGACGATGGCGGACGGCGACGACCGCGAGTTCCTGGGCGACGTGGCGCGGTTGCGTCATCTCGCCTACCGGTTGGCGTTCGACACCGATCGCGCCGCACAGTATCTGGCCGAAGCGGACACCCATTACCGCGCCGCGGGCAGCGTCGTCGGGCAGGCCAATATCGCGACGAACGTGGCCGAGTTGCTGGCGCTCACCGATCCGTCGCGGGCGATCGCGGCGGCCGGAGCCGCGATCGTGCAACAGCGTGAGCTGGGTGCGCTACACGAGCTCGGGAAGGCGTACACCGCACTCGGTTTGGCGCGGCTCTCGCTCGGGGAACTGGACGCCGCCGAGCACGCGCTCGCCGAAGCGTGCGAGATTCTCGAACAGGCCGGGTACCGGTCGGGCCGGGCCAGGGCGGAACTGTTCCGCGCCGGGATTTTCGCGCGCCGCGGGCAACGCGACGACGCCGTCCGCAGTGTGCGCTGGGCCATCTCGGAATTCGAGGGCGCGAACGTCTATCCGGGGCTGGTGCTCGTGGCGCGAGCGGTTCTGGCGCTGTACGGCTGGATCGAACCCGATATCTCGAAGGCCGCCGCCGCAGCGCGGTCGCGCATTCAGCCGCCGACGCCGGGATCGGGCGTGGACCGCGACGCGGCGCGCGTGATCGCGCGGGTACTCGGTGTCGACGCGGAGGCGATGTACCGCGACGCCCTGTCCCGCTCGCAGTCGGCGGCCGGGTACTACAACCACAATGTTCGGGTCGACGGCATCGCGGGCGCGGTGAACGTGCGGATTCCCGTCGAGGGCGCCGATGTGATGGATCTGCGGCAATGGCCCGAACCCGCGATCTTGATCGCGATCGAGCCCTTCGTCGCCTCAGCGCCGAAGCTGCGCTGGGAATCGGTACGCCCCGCCTACCAGATCCACGACTACATCGACGGCGATCTGCTGGATCGCCTCGCACCCCGCGGCGTGCCTGTTCCGCCCCATGTACCGCCGGATGTGGCGGCGTTGTTCGCGGAACTCCGCCGTGTTCCCCGGGAACTGCTGCCGCCGATCGAATCGGACCGGGACGACGATCCCGCTGGGTTCGCCCGCCGATTGTCCGCTGTCACCGCGCGGGTGCACCGCGAAAGCAGCGCGGATTTCGGCGAGCTGTACCGCAAGCTCGGCATCCCGGATCAGCCGCTCGAGCAGGTCATCGCATCGTGGAACACGCTCGAAGCCAGGCCTTTTCGGATGGTGCACGCCGACGTGCACCGGAAGAACATGATCGTGCGAAACGGCCGGGTCGTGTTCCTCGACTGGGAATTCGCACTGTATGGCGACCCGGTGTACGACGTGGCCACCCATCTGCACAAAATGGGCTACCTCCCGCAGGAGCAGGAGGCGTTCCTCGCCGAGTGGATCGCCGCCGAACCCGAGGCCGCGACCGGCGAATGGCGGCGCGACTTGCGAACGTACCTCGATCACGAGCGGGTCAAATCGGTCATCGTCGATGCGGTTCGCTACAGCAAGGCACTCAGGCAGGGAGCGGGGGACGCGGCGGCGGAGGTGGCGTTGGTGGGCAGCATGGCCGGGAAGCTGCGGCTGGCGCGTGAGGTGTGGGGGCAGAGCGAGCCGGTCGACGACGGGATGGTGGAAGCGGTGCTACGCGGGCGAGGATGAGCCGGCAAGCCGAAATCACCTGGGCAGACTGCCGATCGAGATCCCGGTGATGACCTCTGCGACGATCACACCATCGGCATATTGCCGCCCGTAAACGCCGACCAAGGCTCCCACGCGTATCTCGGCCGCCCGCTTGGCGAGCAGGACCTGCACCTTGGTGCCGGTGTCGGCGCGGACTTTGACGCTGTTGCTGGTGAACGCGTTCCGCACCACCATGGTTGTACCGTCGTTGGCGGTGACCTTCCCGAAGGTGATCCCGATGCCCGAGCGGCCTGCAGGGGGAGCGGGAGCGGGGACCGAAGGCGTCGTCGCGCGCATGGTGGACGAAGGTGGCGAGGTGTTCGGTGCGCTGGTGCGGGGCGGTGTAGTCGTCGATAACGCGGTTTCCGTTGGGCCGCCGACGAATAGACATCCGGATACCACCAAGATCACCATGCCGATGCAGAGCCCGACGAATGCGGCCGCTCCCGTGTTGTGAAGCCGATGCGGCTCGTCATCCCGATTTCGCCGCGGCAATGGAGGCATCCCCATTGTCGTTGTCCGAGAGACGGTTTTGGACCGCGGGGCGAGCGCACCCGGATGCACCCCGGACCGGACCGGACGCGAGGCTTCACTGTCGGCACGCGGCCGCGAACCGCTCGCGCTCGAGGCAGTGGAGTTCGATCGCGTTCTCGCCATCGAAATTGTTGTCGCCGAGAGTGTTTCGGGATCTCCCCCAAGCCGTGCGAGCCGACCCACTCTCGCCGACTTCCCACTGTGCGTACTCCAGCGAGGCATATGGCCAGGGTAGGTGCGCCTATTCGTGTGCTTGTTGTCACTGGCGGGGAGTGCCGGTGTGACCAGCATCGATGGGTGGTCGGCTGGTTTCGCCCGACCTCTCCGGTCGCGCACGAAATCGCAGATTGGACAGATAGTGTTGTCCGACAGCTGTATTGAGGGCCAGGCGATGGCTAGCGTCTGGTTGGAGCAGGGCGGTTCCGGTCGATCGGCCCTCGCCCCGGTCGGTCACCGATCTGATGGGCGCGGATTCCGATGGAACCGATCGGCGGCCTGCTGCGTCAGTGTCGATGTAAGAAGCGCGAACAGGCGAATGCGAAGTGGGAGGTGTTGGTGACCGAATTCGATGTGCACCATGCTGCAGATGAATTAGCGCGGATGGCTGCGGACTTCGAGCGCCGGGCCGGACGGTTTCAGGAGTTGGAAGGCCGGATGCAGGCGCTGACCGTCACCGAGTCCGGCAAGGATGGCAGGGTCCGGGTCACTGTGGACAGCAGCGGTGCACCCACGGCGATCGATCTGTCACCGCGTTCGCGCGGTGTGGACCCGGCGGTGTTGTCCGCCGAGATCATGTCGTGCCTGCGGCAAGCGCAATCGGCGTTGCGGATACAGGTCACCGAACTCGTGCGGAATACCGTTGGTGACGACGAGGCGGGCGCCGCGATCGTCGCTCAGTACATCCAGCGTTTCCCCGATCCCGAGCCGCAGGCGGAGGCGTCGTTCGAAGGCCGGACGTCGTCATCGTCCCGCCACAGTCCATCGATGACACCGGCTCATTTCCCGGCGCAGCAGGGCCCGGCGTCCTCGGAAGCGACGCCACCGTCGCGAAGCCGCAAACCCAACCGCGACCAGGTAGTCGTCCCGGACGAACCGGATCCGGAGACCGAGTACTACAACCGCTCCTGGCTGGTGTGACCGTGACCAATCCTGACGCCATCTCCGTCGATCCCGACGAAGTGCGCAATCATGCCGCGAAGCTGCAGAAACTCATGGAGAGCTTGACCCTGTCGCTCGAAGCGGCCGCCTACCTGGGTTCGGCAGACGACGGTTTCGGTGAGATTCCCCGTCCGTTCGTGAAGCTGGTGCTGGACGAGAAGCATCGGAACACCATCGATGTGATTCGCAAGCTCGCGGAGGACGTCGCGGCGCTGCCGGACAAACTCGACACCGTCGCGAAGGCATTCGAGGGCAGAGACAGCGCCTTCGGCAGATCGGTGACCGAGCTGCGCGAGACCATCGCCGAGGCACCGGGAGGGTCGAAGTGAGCACGGGAATCGGCAACTGGCTCAACGAGAACACTCCTGGTTTCGACGATCGGAAGAAGCCCGAGAACAATCCACTGATCGCCGAGGGGACCGATTACCGGGAGGAGTACTTCCAGGAGACGGTCTTCTGGATGCACGACATCGGTCTGCAGCAGGATGAAGAGACCAAGCTGCCGGGCGTTCTGTCCGGCACCATCGCCGGAGACGCATGGGAGGCTTACGCCAACTTCCGCAACGCCAAGACATTCGACTCGATCACGGGCGGCATCGCGGTCGGCGCAACCGTGGCGGACGCGGTGTTCGATCCGTTCGGATTCGTCGGCGATCAGATCGCCGGATGGATGCTCACGCACGTCGAGCCGTACCGCAAGGTGCTGGATGGGCTCGCCGGAAACGACAAGATGGTGGAGGCGTATTCCAAGTCGTGGAACCTCATCGCCAAAGAGCTGACCGACATGAGCGAATCATGGCGGTTGGGTCTGGAGGCCGATATCGCGACGTGGACCGGGAGCGCGGGCGACGCCTACCGTAACCGCGCCACCGATCTCATCGACCAGATCGCTGGGGCGGGCGGCGTGGCGGCCACTCTCGGCGAGATCATGGATACCGTCTCGAAGATCGTCAAGGCCTTCCGGAAGATGGTGCAGGACATCCTGACGAGCCTGGCGGGTGCACTGATCGGGTACACACTCGAACTCGCGGCCTCCCTGGGCGCAGCGGGCCCGCACGTCGCGGCCGCGGTGATCGCCAGGATCGGGCGCGATGGTTTGAAGATCTCGAAGTTACTGCTCGACATGGCGAGTGCCTTCAAGGACGTTCAGACGCTCACCCAGGCGGTTGCCGCTGTCATCTATGCCCTTCTGGGCAAGGAAAACCAGCCCGCCAAGGGCTGACGATCTGGATCCGGCTTCGCGTACGCAATCTTTGCGAACAGCACCATCAACGAGGGGAATCCAAGCACTGTGAACGATCAGCACGCGCCCTTTGCCGGCGGTCCCGGGCGTCAACCACCCCCGCCCCCGGACGAACATACGGGATCGGTTGGCGCGCAGGCGTCTTACGCGGACTTCGGTGGCCCACAGCAACATCGACAACCCGGTGCAGGAGGTCTGCACCAGCCGGGCCAGACGGGTTGGAGTAGTCCATTGCCATACGCGCAAGTGGGCTCAGAAGCGGCGGTGCGACCGGGCCAGGCAGGCTTCGACGGAACACCGCATCGGAACGGTAACCCACTACCGCACAACGCGTTTTATCCGCAGCCGTATGCGCCGGAGGCCCATTCGTATGGTGGGGTCACTCACCATGTGCCGCCGCCGATACATACCGTTGACCGGCCGAGACTTCGGTTCTTCCAGGACGTCGAGCGTCACCCGGTGGAGGCATACCGGCCAGAACCGGGCGAGACCGGGATCGTGGTCGACACGTCCTACTTTCGATGGTGGATCGCGGGCCCTGTGTACGCGTCGACCGGGCCGCGCATTTACGTGAACGGCAACGAAGTACCGAACGCCTCCTGGGGCCCCACCTACATCCCGGTGGCACCTGGGCTCTACCGGATCGAGGTTCTGACGCGGGGTGTCAACCTTCTCATCAGGTTCTTCGTCCGGGCGTGGGACTCCGATATGGGTCCGGCGGACACCGTCGTGCCGGTAGACCCCGGATGCCGAACGACCGTCTACTACCGCTCTCCGGCGTTCCATCTTCTGCCGGGCGCAATTGCCCCGAAGCCGCCGAGGTGGCCGGGTCTCAACTGGATCCGCACCAGCTGGGTCGTCTTCGGCGCTTTGTTCGCCCTGATGCTTACGGCGGTGGTGCTGAACATCCTCGACTGAGCGGTCGAAGGTCCGCCGCTGTGGCAGGACGGTGCTGGTGCGGATCAGTCGTTATCTGCCGCCGGGGCTGGCGGTTTCGCTGAATAGACGGGGAATCGGCCTGGTCGGAGTCCGGCTGGCTCGTTGGCTGATTTCTTCGGCCGCTCGATTCCGGTTGCACCTGTGGAGGACGGTTCCCGATGCGTCAGGTGTAACTGGGATCGTCTTCCTCGCGGAAGGCCGCGACTGTTGCGTGTACGACCCGGTCGAGTTGGGATCGAATTTCGGTGGCGTCGGCCGGGACAGCTTTGATGGTGGCTCCGCTGCGGACGAGATAGCGGCCGTCGGGATAGTCCATTACGTGGAATCCGCGCGCGGGTGCCGGGCGATTGTCCCAGGCAGGGCCCGCGTACACCGCGACGTGGGCGACGGTGGTGCGGGGGCGTTCGAAGAACTGCTCGGCTCGGGCGCGGGGCGGGGCCGGTGCGCCCACGCGGTACGGTTCCTCGTCTTCGGCATCGAGGTCGTGCCGAGAGATCTCGATGCCGGGGCCGTTGCCGCGTGTGGCGTCGGGCAGGTGGTCGATGACCCGACGGCTAACGCCCTCCGCATCGATCAGTGTCATGTGCACGGCCCCACCGCGATCCGGCGACGACGTAGGCTCCTGTACGAGCAGCACCGCATGCCGATAATGCACGGCCGCGTGCACGCGAAGTTTCTCTTTCCCGCTGAAACCCGCCATCTCGATGCGTGCCTCGGGTTCGGCAAGCACCCGAAGTGCGCTGTACAGGGACTCGTCGAGGCGACGGTGCAGTCCCGCGGCTTCGGATTTCCATTCCGATTCGTAATCGGCGACGGTCTCCGCGGTGGATCGGTACTGCAACGGGTATGGCAGCACGTCCCGCTCAACGGCCCGCCACAGCACCGTGAAGCCGAGCGCGGTGAACGACCATTCCCGTCGGCTCATGAAGCCGGCTCCTTCGTCGTGCATCACGGTCGTGTCGTGCGTTTCGGCGTAGCGACGATACTGGCTTCGCTCATTCGCCGATCACCGGTGGCACGGACTTCACTCTGTTCTCAGCGCCGAGACCGGTGAGCTCCTCGCCGTTGCGCTGGTTGATCAGGTAGTCCTTCGTCTGGTGTTCTTTGTCGTCGTCGCCCTTGCCGCGAGCGCCTGGTGCCATCATGCCCGGGGTGCCGCTCGTTCCCGGGCGACCGGTGCCGGGACGTGCTGACGCGGCGGCGGGAACGCCGCCCGGAACACCGGGCACACCGCTGATGCTGCGACCCGGCGTGGGATTGCCTAGGCCGGGGACGCCCGGGCTGGGTGTGTCCGGACTGGGTGTGCCGGGGGATCCGGGACTCGGTGTTCCGGGGCGGGTCTGTGATGGATCCGTGCCGGGATTGGTGCTCGCCGGTTGGGTCGACGGATTCGTGCCTGCGGGCGTAGTGGTGGTCTGCTCGGACGTATTTTCTTGCTCGGCAGCAGGATTCGTGCTGGACGGTACGGTGCTCTCCGGGGTGTTGTCTGTGCCTGGCAGCTGTGCTGGGTCCACAGTGGTGCTGTTTTCGCCGTTATCGGTACCGGACGACGGCTGCCGGCCGTTGTTCGGCGCGGACGACTGATCGCCCGAATTGTGCACCGGGTTGTACGGCTTGGGTACCAGCGGAACGCCGGTGTCGGCTTCCCGGACGGCAGGGTAGAAGACGTTCTTGACGACGTTCACGGACGCATCGTGCGCGGAGTCGTCGCGGTGCTGGTTCAACTTCCAGGTCGGGCCCGGCACCCAACTGGCGACATTGCTGGTCCACGAATGGTTCGGCGCTTCTTGCACGGCGGGCCGGGTGACCTCGATGCCCGATCGGATGATCTTCACCTTCTCGGCGACGATCTGCACCGAACTGATCAGTCCGCTGGACTTGTCGACGTATTCCTTGATGCCGTCGCTCGCGGCCTTCGCCGCCGCCCCCTCCCACTTGCCTTCCATGGCCTTGCCGATTTCGGGGCCGAAACCTTGCAAACCCTGCTCGAGCCGATTGCGAATGGACTCCCACCGCTGGTGCAGCGCGACGACGTCGGTGATCGACATCGCCTGCACGCGTTGATAGAGATCGTCGATCCCATCCGGGTTCTTGTAAGCGCTTTCCGGCACTTTCGGCGACTGGGTCTGCACATCGCCACCGCTGCGCATGATTTCGGCGATGCGGTTGCGTGCGATGGCCGCGTCGGGACTCTCGTCGCGCGAGTCGCTGTCCGGCGGGCCCGATTTCGACTGCTCGTAGAGCGCGGCGCCAATCGCTACCAAGAACGGCAGGCCCATAATTATCCCCCGGTCAGTTCAGCAGATTACTCGTGTCTTGCGCGTTGGAGTCATCCTGTGCGCCGATGCGGTCCACGGAAATCTGGATCGTATCACGCATCAGGGTCAGTACTTCGATGTGCTCTTTGAGGGCGGAGTTCACATCGCCGTCGCCACCGATCGCCTTGTCGCCCAGCATCTTCGCCAGCTCGTCGGAGCAATCGAAGCGGCCGAGACCGGATACGCGGGTCATCATCTTCAGGTCTTCGAGAAGCGTGACATAGAGATCGATCTGACGATTACAGGCATCGCGGCAACTCTGTGCGACCGCGCGGTCAAGATAAAGCTTGCCAGCGTTGGCTTCATCGGCAAGGTATCGCCACCGCGAAACCTCTTCGCTCATCGACATAGAGAATTCTCCCTGATCAGCGTGGAAACGTCGGCACAAGCAATTCCGCAGCGTTCATGGCCCGATCGCACGGCGCTACGTTGCCCTTGGGCGATGTATTGAAGACAGTTATCTGTAGTGCGCCCTGGCCAGCGGGGAACGCCAGATCGCAGTCTTCACCGGCGACATCGGACGTGTTTCGGAAACGGAATCCATCCCGTCCGCCGACATTGATGCTCACGAAGTCGACATTCTCCGGCTTCTTTCGCAGGTCGTCGATGGAGTAGATCGTCGACCACACTCCCAGCGAGTAATTCCACTGAGACGCCGCATCATGCCAGGAGCAGACCTTCCATCCTGGTTGCTCGACACCAGCGATGCCCGACTTCTTCGTGGACGAGACCACGCCGATTCGTTGCAGTTGCTGATCCGACACCTGCGTGCACGGATCCCACAACGCGGCCGTGGCCGCCGACGTGTCGGTTGTCGTGCTGGACGTGGCAGTCCCGTTCGTGCTCGATTCGCACCCCGTCGTGATCAGCACCACCCCGGCGAGCGCCGCCACTGTCGCAGTCGTCCGTCGTCCCACCGAAGCCTCCCGATCCGGGCCGTCACAGTCGTCCCTGAAGTCTATGACGCACCCACGGGGGATCCGGTTCCATCGGATTCGGTTAGTTCGGATCAGGGAGCCTCGGGCCCTCGCGTCAGCCGATCGACCGGGAGCGCAGCTCGATGGTCGCTGTACGAGTGGTGTAGCGGCCGGTCGCGTCTTTGAAATCCATTTTGAGGGTGCGGTGTTCGGTCCGCGCAAATGATGATCGACTGCACGACGGTGCTGATGTGTGGGCGGAACGCGTCGCGTGGTGCGACGACCCACCAGCGGTATCCGGTCCTTTCGTCAGCGGGGGAGGGCAGCAGTATCTCGCCGCCGTCGGGGACGATCGTCGCGCAGGCGCGCAGTAGTGCGATGAAGATGTCGCTGTCGTCGGCGAGCTGGTGGGTGTCGTCGGGACGGACGAGGATCGTCCAGCGGCCGGAGCCGTGTGCGATGACGGGGCCGAGCAAGTATTGCCTGGCGAGGTCGCTGTGGACCATTCTGCCGAGTTGTGCGGGTACGGTGACCGCGCCTACATCTCCTGCGCGCAGGGTGATTCGCCGAGTTTCCTCGTGTACGTAGCACGGCAGCCCGTGCACGTGTCGATAGCGCTGGCAGCGGGTGAGTGTCGGGTCGGCGGCGGGGTCTGTATTCATGGCCGCTCCGTCAGCACGGGGCGGGGAGGAGTCGGCCTTACTCGGCGGTGAGCGAATTGCATCGATGAATTTCCGTTCGGATTCGGAAGATGGAAGGTGGGGGTGGGCGGTCAGCCCCACAGCCGTGCGCAGGGGAGGTGCGGGAGGTCGTCGTCCAGGTTGTCGTCGACAGTCACGGTGATATCCGGGAACCGTTGTGTTAGCGCGTGTGCGACGCTTTCGGCCTGTTCGGCGCTCGCCTGGTAGTCCAGGCGCAGCTGACCGGTTTCGATCTGGATGTGGCGGCGTCGGTGCGGCGATCCGGGAGCGGCTTCCTTCACTGCGGCCTGCTCGGGTCAGGCACCATTCGTCCGCTGTCGATCAGCACCTGTCGTGCCGCCGCCTTGCGAGCGCAATCTTTCGCGCGGCAGGCCGCGTGAATCTGCATCACGTCATGGGCCTGGGCGATGCTGAACGGCAACGTCGGTGCTCGGTGGGCGGCTGCGTCACACAGGGCGATGAGTTGATAAATGGCGAGCGAATGCGTGGACAAGGGAAACCTCTCTGCTTCGAGGATCGGCCGGTACCCGGTACCGGGGGCTCTCGCCACCAGCCCGCCACTCTGACCGACCGGTGCGCCGTAGAGGGTGCGGCGTCGGCCCGGTACCGGGCACCTACGGCCGAACGTAAGCGCGGCATTCGGCCAGATGGGAGCACGGATTTCGGTTTCCGTTCCGACTATGCGAGGAGCCGTATATTCTGCGCAGGCACCTGTTTCGGGGGTGAATGCTCAGGGGAACAACAGTCGACAATCGGGGGGTGCCGAGCCATGTACATGACGACCGGTGAAGTGATCCGGCGAATCCGCAAATCGGTCGGCATGACCCAGTCCGAGTTGGGCGCACTGATCAATTTCTCCCAACCTGCCGTCTCGCACCTCGAACGCGGCGGCCCCGCTTCCCACGATGTTCGCGTTCTTCGGCTCGTAGCCCGTGCGCTTCAGGTTCCGCTTGCCATACTGGTAGTGGAGTCGGACCAGGAGGCAGATGTGGACCGTCGCAACTTCTTCAGAGCAGGGGCACTCGGGAGTATCGGAGTCGCTACGATGTCGGCAGCCGCTCCGGCCGGAGCCGCATCGGTCTCGAACGTGAAGGTCGGTGCGAATGATGTGGCCGCCATCGCCGAGAGCGTGAACCAGATCCACGAACTCGACTTGGTGGTCGGTGGTGATCGATTGTGCCGGGTCGCTGCCAATCAAGTTCGATACGTCGAGCAGCTTCTCAACCATGGCACCTACACCGACGAGGTCGGACGGGCGCTCACCAGCACGGGTGCCGAGATGATGACCGCCGCGGGATGGGTCCACTTCGACGCAGGCCGCTTTGATGATGCTCGTCGTTATTACGCGGACGCGGCGCACGCCGCCAATGCCGCTGGTGACGGAATTGCGGCGGCCCATGCCCTGGGAAATGCCAGCTGCCTCATGGTGCGCCTTCCTGGCGAGAATGCAGCCGGGAAGGCGCTCGCCGTGCAATATGCCCAGGCCGCTTCGAGCGCAACGCTTCGTGACGGCGGCCCGAAACTGCGAGCACTGATGGCGATCCGTGAAGCTGAAGCACACGGATCACGCGGCGACAAGACGGAAATGACGGCTGCGATCAGCAGAGCACACCGCGCTTACGAGTCCGTTCGAGGGCACGACCCGGATTGGGTCTACCTGTCCGAAGCTGAGCTGAACGGCATCACGGGCAAAGCTCAGATGTGGTTGGGGCAGCACACTGCGGCGGCCACCCACCTGCAAGCCGCCATCGACAGTTCGTCAGCGTGGCCGCGGGAGCGTGCAGCGTGGCAGCTCAATCTTGCGCGCAATCTCATCGATGCGGGCGACATCCCCCAGGCGTGCTCACTGCTCGCCGACAACATGGACACCATCAGTAGCCTCGCCTCCACCCGCCTGCACCAGCGCATCGACGCCATCGCCAACCTGGTTCGCACGCATGCCACGGTTCCGGGGGTGCGGGAATTCTTGGGCAGGCGCGCCGCGCAGGTCTAGCCTGCGCGGAGCAGAGGGACACTCCGTCATCCGGCTCGGCGAGCACTCGCGATTCTGCGGTACCGAATGGGTGGTTCGCTTCGCCGGTGAGGATCCGAGACGACAGCAGGAACCCTCCTCCGCACCGACGAGCCTCTTCGCGAAAGCCAGCGGAGGGTGCCAGGGCGGTCACCCGATGCGTATGCCGAACGCCGGGCTCGGGAGCAACTTCGGCAACGCCCGGACCTTCGATTGATCCGTATTCGTTCATCAGCATCGACGGCTCGGGCAATCGCGAACAAGACTCGCCGCATTCCGATTTGAATCGAAGTCGGGTTTGGTGAGCCGCGCCGTGGCCCGTCCGGACCCACTGGCCCTCGAGTGGTCGACCGCTTGGGGCCTGCGTTCCCCTTGGAGTCTTCGGAAAGCAGGCCTATGTGCTCGCTTTCGTTCGCTGTGCTGGGTTCGGCGAGATCGTCGCCGCCGCGTCGACCAACCGCCGCACGCATTTCACCGCCCCCATGGAGACCCGGAGTCGGTGTCCTGGACCGCGATTACCAGGGTGCTGCCGGCCGATTATGGTGTCGCAGGGCAGTGGCCGATCGAGGTGAACTGGAGTCGCACCGGGAAAAGGCAACGCCTCCACGTCGAGACGAGGAGGAGGCGTTTGCTCGGATTCGGGACTCAGTAGGCCCCGTTGACGTTGTCCATCGAGCCGTACCGATGGGCCGCGTAGTTGCACGCGGCGGTGATGTTGGCGACCGGGTCCCAGATGTCGAAGGCGGTGCCGTCCACGTGGTAGGCGTTGAAGGTCGGGTCGATCACCTGGAGGAGACCTTTGGAGGGGGTGCCTTTGGCGGCGTTGGAGTCCGACAGGTTGATGGCCTGGGGGTTGCCGCCGGATTCGCGCATGATGTTGCGGTGGATGCCCTCGTAGCTCCCCGGGATGCCGTGAACGCGCATGACGTCGAGGGATTGGCGAATCCAGCCGTCGAGGTTGTTCTCGTAGACCGGGGGCGGCGCGGGCAGGAAGCCCTCGGGCGCCGGCGCGGGCAAACCTGGCAGCGCGGGCAGCTCGGGGAGCGCAGGCAGCCCCGGCAGGACCGGGAGATCGATCGGCGCGACAGCGGCGACCGGGGCCGGAGCGCTGTCGTCGGCCACCGCCACCCCGGCGGAGAAACCAACGGCGATCACGCCGACGGTGGCAGCGAGGGCAGCGCCCTTACGAAGGGACGGGAGACGGAGAAAGGAAAGGCGGGCGTCAGGCATCGAGAAATCAGTTCCTTGTTCGTGCGGCGATCCGGCCGGAAAGACCAGCGTGGATGGGCGGGCACCAGGTGAAGTGTTCGCCATCTCGGCTCGTGTGCGGTTTTCGGATTTCGTTGTGAAAGCCAGGGATCGAATTCCTGGCGGCGCGACGCGGTGCACTGGTCGGGGCGGTGCCCATCGGTGCCGCTGCCGTACCCGGAGAGAAACAAGCCGTTGGAGCTGTGGAGCTGATTTCTCGGGTCTCTTCCGGACCTGATCTCAGCTTGATCACGACGGGTAAACATTTGGCAAACGGTAAATTAATGCCAAGGATTGCCGATCTTGGAGAACCGAGTTTTGCCCCTTCTTCAAGGTGCTGACCAGGTATTTTGTAGGCAAACGTGATTTATGCCACAAACAGAGAATGCGCAGTAACGAGCTCGGGTTCATCTCGATCTGATCACCGGGCGTCGAATCCGGTCGACTGGCGCCCGCCCGGCACAAGTTATCGGCGAATTCCTTACGGCTCACCAGACGGCGATAGCAATACCCCTTGCAAGCGCACTCGACCGTACTGCTGTAAATGACAGTTCAGTCTCTCGAATGTTCCCGCCGAAACGGAAGCCACCGCGTGGTGAAGGCTCACTCCCATGCTCGGACGAGATCCGCTGGCCCCCACTGTAATTGCCAGCGGCAAGCTATCTGCGATACCGGATCGGGAAACAGCTACGAGGCGAAGGTCGCGGCCGATGCCGGGCACTGCGACTTACGATCTCGGGAAGCCCCGCCGATAATCAGCAGCGCGTCGACGCTGTCGGCGGCGTCGAGGCCGGTCATGGCCCGCACATCGGCCGAATGCAGCGGAGCGGCGGTCATTTTCGGTCGCGCGTCCGAATAACGGCCGGTCGCGGAATCCGAGAACCTCCATGGCCGAGATATCGCTGCCGACCAGGATGAGCAGCACTGGCTCGGCCGACAGGTTGGCCGAAGTGGCGATCTGCCGGTATGTCTTGGATAGGCGTCGGCCCTCGCATGAAGTAGTGCGAGGGCCGAAACTGCTCGGAGGTAGGTCAGCTGCCAAAGCGGGCCAACACGGAGCTGGCTTCCTGGGAGGCGGTGCCTTCCTCGGCGAGGTGCGCCATCTCGGGAGCGATCTCGCGACCGTGATGCGCCATCGCCTGGGCGTACAGCCGACCCGCCCGGTAGGAGGAGCGGACCAGCGGACCGGCCATCACGCCTGCGAAGCCCATTTCCTCAGCCGTCTTGGAGTGCTCGACGAACTCCTCCGGCTTCACCCAGCGGTCCACGGGGTGGTGGCGGGGGGAGGGGCGCAGGTACTGGGTGATGGTGAGGATGTCGCAGCCTGCCTCGTGCAGGTCGTGCATGGCCTGGGTGACTTCCTCGGGGGTTTCGCCCATACCGAGGATGAGGTTGGACTTGGTGACCAGGCCTGCTTCGCGGGCGGCGGTCAGGACTGCGAGGGAGCGCTCGTAGCGGAAGGCCGGGCGGATGCGCTTGAAGATGCGGGGGACCGTCTCGAGGTTGTGCGCCAGCACTTCCGGGCGGGCGGAGAAGACCTCGGCGAGCTGGTCGGGGTGCGCGTTGAAGTCGGGGATCAGCAGTTCCACGCCCGTGTGCGGGTTCAAACGCTTGATGGCGCGGACCGTTTCGGCGTAGAGCCAGGCCCCGCCGTCGTCCAGATCGTCGCGGGCGACGCCGGTGATGGTGGAGTAGCGCAGGCCCATCGCCTGGACGCTTTCGGCGACGCGGCGGGGCTCGTCGCGGTCGAGGGCGGCGGGCTTGCCGGTGTCGATCTGGCAGAAGTCGCAGCGGCGGGTGCATTGTTCGCCGCCGATCAGGAACGTGGCCTCGCGGTCTTCCCAGCATTCGAAGATGTTGGGGCAGCCCGCTTCTTCGCAGACGGTGTGCAGGCCCTCGCGCTTCACCAGGCCTTTGAGTTCGGAGTACTCAGGGCCCATGGTGGCGCGGGTGCGGATCCACTTGGGTTTGCGCTCGATGGGGGTTTCCGCGTTGCGGGCTTCGATGCGCAACAGCTTGCGGCCGTTCGCGGCACGAGCCTCGGGCCCGGAGGAGGCAGCCTGTGTAGCCACGGAGGGCCCCGGGAGTGTCGCGGCAGGTTCGGCTGCGGCGGCGTTGTGCGGTGTCGGGGTGTCGACTGAGGTCACTCGATCGACCTTACGCCGTCGTGCTGGGAAGCCGCGGGGTGGTGTCACCAGGAGTGACACGGGGAATATTGTGCTCGCCGACCGGCAGCTCGCCGTCGAGCGCGCGGAGGACGGCGTCGGCCACCAGCGGCTTGATCTCGGCGACGGTCACTTCTCGATCGAGTTCGCGGGTCAGCGTGGTGACGCCCGCGTCGCGGATGCCGCACGGGACGATCGCCTGGAATCCGTCCAAGGCGGCGTTGCAGTTGAGCGAGAGGCCGTGCAGGGCCACGCCGCGCTGCACGCGCACACCGATCGCGGCGATCTTGCGTTCGGCGTACAGCTCGGTGGCGGGCAGCCAGACACCGGAGCGGCTCTCGACGCGGCCACAGACGAGGCCGAGCCCGGTGCAGACGGTGATCAACGCCTCCTCGAGGCGGCGCACGTAGTCGACGACGTCGACCGGCTCGGCGAGCCGCACGATGGGGTAGCCGACCAGTTGGCCGGGGCCATGCCAGGTGATCTTGCCGCCGCGGTCGACCTGCACCACCGGGCTGCCGTCGATCGGCAGATCGTCGGTCTCGGTGCGGCGGCCCGCGGTGTATACCGACGGGTGCTCGAGCAGCAGCAGATGATCGGATCCGTTGCCCTCGGCGCGCTGCTCGGCGATGTTGCGCTGCAGCTCCCAAGCGGCGTGGTAGTCGATGAGTCCGAGATCCTCGACCACGATCGGGGTCGTATCGAATCGGGCGGACAGAGTGGTGCGCGTGTCGTTCACACGATGACGGTACGCCCACGGAGGCAGCCGGTTCCAGCACCTCGATGGGGAGAATCCGCACAGGCGGAACGGATAGCCAGGAGGAGAGCTGGAAGGTTGCGTGGTCAGGAACCGCTGGCACGCATCCGCGTCGAGTGGGTCGCCGGGGTGAGCGGAGCCCGGTAGCGGCAGCGAACACCACGCCGCCTTCGTGAGCCCTTGGGCGGGACGGTCTTGCCCCAGTGAGGCACGGCGCGAGCATCCACACCGCTTCCGTGAGCCACCGTGTCGGACGATCTTGCCCCGATGTGAGTTCCGGCGCGAGCGTGCGTTCCCGGCGCGAAGAGTGCGGCGTCTTCCATGGCGTCGATGCTCGACTGCCGTATGCCGAGCTAAAGGCCTCACCGCTTCGGGCGGACGTCGAAGGGGGCTCGCGTCGACCGTGTCCCTCGGACCGACCTGACGTCACGTGCTGAAATGCACCGCGCCTACCGGGATACGCCCATCCGCGTAAGGACGCCGAGCAACCGTCGTCCGTGCGTCCGTGCGTCCGTGCGTCCGTGCGTCCGTGCGTCCGTGCGTCCGTGCGTCCGTGCGTCCGTGCGTCCGTGCGTCCGTGCGTCCGTGCGTCCGAGCAGTCGACTGCGGCACGGCCCTCCACTGCATAGACCCGCGTAGCTCCCACCACCCGATACGTCCGCGAGTGGGAACGCAGTACGTCGGAGGCCGGGGCAGCGGGTCAGTCGACGTCGACGGGGAGGGTGAGCTGCATGAGCGTCAAATCCATCCAGCGGCCGAATTTGTGCCCTACCTCGGGCAGGACCCCGACGGTGCGGAAGCCGAAGCGTTCGTGCAGGAGGATCGAACCGGTATTGCCGGACTCGATGGCGGCGATCATGGCGTGCACCGTGCCCGCGCGGCGGGCACGGTCGATCAGCTCGGTGAGAAGGGCGGTGGCGACGCCGCGACGCTGGAAGCGTTCGTCGACATATACGGAATTCTCGACCGTGTAGCGGTAGCCGGATTTGGTGCGCCATGGGCCGTAGCTCGCGTAACCCGCCTGCGCACCGTCGATCTCGGCGACCAGCACGGGCAGGCCCGCGCCGGTGCGGGCCTGGAACCAGCCGAGGCGCTCGTCCAGGCCGACCCGCTCGGTGTCCCAGATCGCGGTGGACGTGGCGATATTCGCGTTGTGGATGTCGAGGATCGCCGGAAGGTCAGCGGTGGTCGCGTCACGGATGACAGTCGCGGGCCTGGTGTCGAGTCGGTCGGTCATCGGGCATCTCCGGGTCGTCCCACCGCTGCGGCCAGCGCGGCGCCGATGGTGGGATGGTGGAACTGGTAGCCCGCTTCCTCCAGGGCGGTGGGAATAGCCCTCGGCCCGCGCAGGATCGCCTCCTGCGCCATCTCGCCGACCAGCGCACTCAGCGCGAATGCCGGGACAACGAGCGGAGTGGGGCGATGCAGCGCCCGGCCCAGCGCGCGGCTGAACTCGGCGTTGGTTACCGGCGCGGGGCCGACCACGTTGATCGGGCCGGACACCGTGTCGTGGGTGAGCGCGAAGACGAGCGCGCCGATCTCGTCGGCCATCGAAATCCACGGCATGTACTGGCGGCCGTTGCCAAGCCGCCCGCCCAAGCCGAGCGCGTACAGCGGGTGCAGCATGCCGAGCAGGCCTCCGGCGCGGGACAGCACCGCGGCGCTGCGCAACAGCACCGTGCGCGTACCGGCCGTCGCGGCGGGTTCGGTCGCCATCTCCCAGTCCCGGCACAGAGTGGCCAGGAAACTCGAACCGGCGGGGGAGCTCTCGTCCACCACCCGATCGCCGGTGTCGCCGCCGTAGTAATGCACGCCGCTGGCATTGAGCAGCACGGGGACGCCCGCGGCGACCACCGCGCCGGCCAGCACGTCGGTCGGGGTGATCCGGCTGTCGCGCAGCTCCTGTTTGAAACTGCCGGTCCAACGCCGCCGGCCGACGCTCGCCCCGCAGAGATTGACCACGGCGTCGGCACCGCGAAGCGCCCGCTCGTCCAAGTGGGCGCGGGCCGGGTTCCAAGCGAATTCGTCCGGGGCGGCCGCTTTTCTGCGCACCAGCCGGGCGACCTCGTGCCCGTCGCGGCGCAGAGCCGCGACGAGCGCCGTCCCGATCAACCCGGACGAGCCGGCGATCACGACCTTCATACGTGCCGCGGGACCTTCCTCACAGACCGAGATCGGCCTCGAACGCCGCTTCCTCGAGCCGGTGGCGGATCGTGGTCAGGAAGCGTCCGGCGTCGGCGCCGTCGACCAGGCGGTGGTCGTAGGTGAGCGGCAGGTAGCACATCGAGCGGACGCCGATGGACTCGTTGCCGGTCTCGTCGGTTACCACGACCGGGCGCTTGACGATCGCGCCCGTGCCCAGCATGCCCGCCTGCGGCGGAACCAGGATCGGGGTGTCGAACAGCGCGCCCTGGCTGCCGATGTTGGTGATGGTGAAGGTGCCACCGGCCAGCTCGTCGGGCTTCAGTTTGCCGGTGCGGGCGCGGTTGGCGATGTCGCCGATTGCGCGCGCCAGTCCGGCCAGCGACAGGTCGCTGGCGTTGTGGATCACCGGGGAGAGCAGGCCCTGCTCGGTGTCGACGGCGATGCCGAGGTGCACCGAGGCGTGGTAGGTGATCTCCTTGCTGGACTCGTCGTAGCTGGCGTTGACGTTCGGGTGCACGCCGAGCGCCTCGACCACGGCCTTGGCGAAGAAGGGCAGGAACGTCAGGTTGACGCCCTCGCGCTCCTTGAACGCCGCCTTGGCCTGCTTGCGCAGCGTCGCGATCTTGGTGACGTCGGCCTCGTGCACCTGGGTCAGCTGCGCGGTGGTCTGCAGCGACTCGCGGGTCTTGGTCGCGGTGATCTGACGGATGCGGTTGGCCTTCTGCACGGTGCCGCGCAGGTGGGCCAGTTCCGGGCTCGCCACGGCAGGTGCCTTCGTCGCGGCCGGGGCGGACGCGGCCGGGGCGGCGGCCGGAGCTGGGGCCTTCTTGGCCTCGGCGGCGGCGAGCACGTCCTGCTTGCGGATGCGGCCTCCGACACCGGAACCGGTGATCGCGGCGAGGTCGACGTTGTTCTCCTCGGCCAGCTTGCGGACCAGCGGCGTGACGTAAGGGGTTGCGCCGTTGGAGGATTCGGCAGCCGGAGCGGCGGCGGGCGCGGGGGCCGGTGCGGGCTTGGGAGCCGGTGCGGGGGCAGATGCCGGAGCGGGTGCGGCGGCGGCCGGGGCCGGTTCCGGCTTGGGGGCCGGTGCGGGCTTCGGAGCAGGCGCGGGTTCGGGAGCCGGGGCGGGCGCGGGAGCCGGGGCGGTGGCCGCCGGGGAACCGCTGCCGATGACGCCGAGCTGTCCACCGACCGCGACGACGTCGTCTTCCTGGGCGGTGATCTCCAGCAGGGTGCCGGCGACGGGCGAGGGGATCTCCGTGTCGACCTTGTCGGTGGAGACCTCGAGCAGCGGCTCGTCCACGGCGACCTCGTCGCCGACCGACTTCAGCCAGCGGGTGACGGTGCCCTCGGTGACCGACTCGCCGAGTTCCGGCATCTTCACCGACGTGCCGTCACCGGACGACGCGGGCGCGGCCTGGGCGGCGGGCGCGGACTCCTGGGCCGGAGCGGACTCCGGCTCCGCCGCGGGCGTCTCCTCCGCGGGGACGGGGGTCTCCTGCGCGGGCGCGGCGGCTTCCGGAGCGGGCGCGGGAGCGGATGATTCCGCCTCACCGGCCTCGCTGATGACGCCGAGCTCGCCGCCGACCTCGACCACGTCGTCTTCGTTCGCGACGATCTTCGACAGCACACCCGACGCGGGGGACGGGATCTCGGTGTCGACCTTGTCGGTGGAGACTTCGAGCAGCGGCTCGTCGACCTCGACCGTGTCTCCTTCCTGCTTCAGCCACCTGGTCACCGTTCCCTCGGTGACGCTCTCACCAAGAGCGGGCATCTGGACGGAGAAGGCCATGTCCGTTGACTCCTCTGACTGCTCGACGGGGTTCTACAACAGTTGATCTCGCTGCGGACGCCCGCCGCGGGTCGCGCCGGGAGTCCGGAAGCCACCGATCATTGTGGTGGCACCGGAGATCCGTGTGGTTCTTGTACCGCGGTCCATCCTTGCACTCGCGCGCAAGCCATGTAGCACAGGGCGGCGTACTGCACGGAGCTGGCAGTATGGGAAGACCGGCGGTGAACATTCTCCGGTGCAGGAAAGGAGGTCGGCGTCGTTGGGTTTGCTGGATCGTTTCCGTGGCGGCGCGACCCGGGGTGGCGGCACTCTACGTGGGCGTTCGATGGACGGGCGGGACGCTCGCTATCTGGCCGACTGGGTGCGCACGCACGTGGGCGTCGAAGGTTACATCGAACCGAAGACCACGGTGACAGATGTCACAGTTGTCCTTATTGCCGCGGATGGTGAATGGACGCGGCGGATCGTCGGCGAGCGCGGTGCGCAGCGGCTTGCCAAGGATTTGCACATCCCGGTCTACGACGTTCGCAAAACCGGATATCCGCAACGGATGCGCGACTACGACGCCCGCAAGCGGGTGGAGCGGCAGCGCGAACTGGAGCGGGATCTGTACGACCTCTGAGCCGTCGGATTGTCCGTTCCGCCCGGTTTTCGATGGTGTGTGCGGAGGTCTGTGATGACGCGCGACCCGTCTCGCCGGACAAGGGCGGACGCCACTGACCGACGAGGGTTCGGCCCTCGCCGAAGCCGCCTGCGGCGTGCGTGCCGCAGCGGCAAGCGGGTCAGGCCCATCGCCGAAGTCACCTCCGGCGCGCGGCACCCGCGTCGGCCTGCCGGTCGAGACCGGTGCGAGCCGAGCGGCCGGCCGCCTGATCCGGTCAGGTCGCATGGAGCGCGTCGGCCGGGAGTCGCCCCGGACGACGCGCTCGGCTGCTCACTCCGCGGCGATGTCCTGCAATACGGCGATCAGCGTGCGAACCGGGACGCCGGTGCCGCCCTTGCCGATGTAGCCGAACGGGCCGCCGGTGTTGTAGGCCGGACCGGCGACGTCGAGGTGGGCCCACTGCACGTTCTCCGGGACGAACTCCTGGAGGAACAGTCCCGCCGAGAGCATGCCGCCCCAGCGGTGTGGCGCGACATTGGCCAGGTCGGCGATCTTGGAGTTCAGATCGCCGCGCAATTCGGCGGGAAGCGGCATCGCCCAGCCGTTCTCCCCGACCTCGCGGGAGATGCGGGCCACCCGGTCGCGGAACTCGTCGGTGCCCATCACGCCGGGTGTGCGGGTGCCGAGCGCGACCATCTGCGCGCCGGTCAGGGTGGCCACGTCGATGAGGTACTCGGGCTCGTCCTCGCTCGCGCGCACGATCGCGTCGGCCAGGATCAACCGGCCCTCGGCGTCGGTGTTGAGCACCTCGACGGTGATGCCGCCGTACTGGGTGAGCACGTCGCCGGGGCGCTGCGCGGTGGAAGAGGGCATGTTCTCCGCCATCGGCACGGTGGCGGTGACGGTGATCGGCAGGCTCAGCCGCGCGGCCAGCAGCGTCGTGGCGATCACGGCGGCGGCGCCCGCCATGTCGGAGGTCATGTTCTCCATGTTCTGCGCGGGCTTGATCGAGATGCCGCCGGTGTCGAAGGTGATTCCCTTACCGACCAGCGCGACCTTCTTCGGGCCGCCCGCGTAGGTGATCCGGATCAGGCGCGGCGGGCGCGAGGAGCCCTTGCCCACGCCGAGCACGCCCCCGTAACCGCCCGCTTCCAGCGCCTTCTCGTCGAGTACTTCCACGGTGAGGCCCGCGGCTTCGGCGAGTTTCTGCGCCCGCGAGGCGAACTCGGCCGGGAAGAGATGGCTGGGCGGGGTGTTCACGAAATCCCGTGCGGTGGCGACGGCCTCGGCGGTGAGCTGCGCGCGGAACAGGGCCTCCGCACCGAATCCGGCCTCGGGCACCAGCAACTCGACGCGGGCCACGGGGCGCTCGTCCGGCTTGGGTGCGGACTTGCCCGAACGGAACGGCGTGAAGGAGTAGGCGCCCAGGTAGAAGCCTTCGGCGGCGGCGCCGATGTCCAGCCCCGACAGCGTGGTCGCCACCAGTTCGGTGCCGGACAGCGAGCGGGCGGCCACACCGGCCGAGCGGCGGATCTGCTCGGCGTCGAGTTTGTCGGCGGAGCCGAGGCCGACGGCGAGCACGCTGGTCACCCCGTCCAGTCCGGCCGGGGCCGGTATCCGGGTCAGCTCCTCGGCCTTGCCTTTCGCGCCGACCGCGCCCAGCTGATCGAGCAGTTCCGCGCGCACGTCGGCGGTGAGCACATCGCCGAACAGGTCCTCGGGCACGATGGCGGGGCCTTCCTCCGAGGAGGTCAACCCGATGACGAGCACATCGGTGTCCGCGCCGATGGTCTCGGTGCGTGCCAGTTCCGGTCCGAGCGAGCGATCTGCAACAGCGGTCATTGGCACAGGCTATTCGGTTCGTTCCAGATACCGCACCGCGACGCCGTCGAGCAGAAGTTCCACCGCGCCGTGTAGCAGGTCGTCGAAGTCCATCTCGAAGCCGGAGTCCAACTCGGCGAGGAAACGGTGCAGGACGGGACGGGTCCGCGGGTCGAGCAACTCGGCGAACTCGTGGCGCAGCGCGGTCGCCTCGGCGGCCTGGCGCGGATCGCCGAAGCGGTCGGCGCGCTCGGAACTCCACAGCAACGCCAGTCCCTGGACCAGGCCCGAGAGTGCGAGGTAGATCGCGAATCCCGTCTGCCGTGGCAGGCCGGGGTGATCGAGGGCGGCGAAATTCCGTTCCAGCACGTCCAGCAGCGCGGGGCCCAGCGGCGGGCGGGTGCGCGCCAGCAGCGGCAGCATCCACGGATGCCCGCGGTAGAGGCGCCACTCCTCGTGCGCTTCGTGCCGCAACCGAAGGCGCCACCCGGTGCAGGAGGCAGCCGGGGGCGGGATCTCGTCGAGCACCAGCTCCGCCATGCTCGCCAGGAGCGCTTCCCGGTCGGGGAAGTGGCGGTAGAGGGTTGCGGTCGCGACCCCGAGTGCACTGGCCAGGCGGCGCATGGTGAGGCCGTCGATCCCGTCGCGGTCGGCCAGCTCCACCGCCGCGCGGGCGATGCCGACCGCGGTGAGCCGGGTCGGGCGGCCGGCGCGGCGCACCGGAACGGCCGTGCGGCGGGCGCGGTAGGCGCGGGCCTGGCAGGAGCGCGAGCAGTACTTGCGTCGTCGGCCCTTGGCGGGCTGAGCGAGTTCGTTCCGGCACATCGCGCACGTCATCGGAGGCCCCGTTTCGACACACGAACAGGTGTGACGAAATAGTAGTCAGATTGCGCTGAACTGCATAAATTCGCGGACGAATACGGTGTTCACAGCGAAAGGGAGCGCAATGGAAATCACTGCCCGCCGGGCCACCGGCCGAGATCGCGACGCGCTGATCGAGGCGTTCGGCGCGGCCAGTGCGGACGAAGTGGTCACGGCGTGGGTCCTCGAAGATCAACCCGCCACCGAGTTTCGTACCGCGTTCGTGCCGGGATTGATCGACCGGGCCCTGCGGGACGACGAGATCTGGGTCGCGGGCGCGGACGAGAAGATCTGGTCGGTCTCGATCTGGCAGCAGGTCACCTCGGTCGAGCGATTCGCCGCGGAAGCCGCCGAGACGCGGGCCATGGCCGAACAGGCGCCCGACGTGCAAGCGCTGCGACGGGTGTCGATCGTCACCGACCTGCTCGCCCGCGAACATCCCCGCGAATTCCCGCACCGCTACTTGCAAGTGATCGTCACCAGGCCGGAGCATCGCGGCAAAGGAGCCGGGGCGGTGATCCTCGCCGACCGGCTGAAGGCCGCTTCCGAAGCGGCGGTCCCCGCGTTTCTCGAAGCGAGCACCGAACGATCCGCGCGGCTCTACCGCCGGTGCGGATTCGCGCCGACCGGGACGACCCACACGCTGCCGGAGAACGGTCCGACCCTCATCCCGATGTGGTTCGGCCTCGGGGTGTGAGCAGGACGGGGACCTGGGCATCGGACGCCTCGGTCCCGGATAAGCTCGGCTGGTGACCGAGACGAGCCTCCTGCAGGGACCCATCCACGCCGTGCACGTCGAGTTGGGTGCCACCTTCGCGCCGTTCGGCGGCTGGGAGATGCCGGTGTCCTACGCGGGCACGGTGACCGAGCATCAGGCGGTGCGCACGACGGTGGGGCTGTTCGACGTCAGTCATCTCGGCAAGGCGACGGTGCGCGGCCCGGGGGCCGCGATGTTCGTGAACTCGGCGCTGACCAATGATCTCGGCCGGATCCGCGCGGGCAAGGCGCAGTACACGCTGTGCTGCGCCCCGGACGGGGGCGTGATCGACGACCTGATCGCCTACTACGTCGGCGACGACGAGATCTTCCTGGTGCCGAACGCCGCCAATACCGCGGCGGTGGTCGCGCAACTGCGCGAAGCCGCGCCCGAAGGTGTCACGGTCACCGACGAGCACCGCGACTACGCCGTGTTCGCCGTGCAGGGGCCGCGCTGCGCCGAGGTGCTGAGCGCGCTCGGTCTGCCCACCGACCTCGAGTACATGGCCTATGCCGACGCCGACTGGGACGGCCGTCCCGTCCGCGTCTGCCGCACCGGCTACACCGGCGAGCACGGCTACGAGTTGCTGCCGCGCTGGGACGACGCCGAGCCGCTGTTCCGCGTCTTGGCCGAGCAGGTGCGCGCGGCAGAGGGCCAGGTCGCCGGGCTCGGCGCCCGCGACACCCTGCGTACCGAGATGGGTTATCCCTTGCATGGACACGAACTCTCGCCGGCCATCTCGCCGGTGCAGGCGCGCTGCGGTTGGGCGGTCGGCTGGACGAAGCCGCAGTTCTGGGGGAAGGCCGCTCTGGAACAGGAGAAGTCGGACGGTCCGCGCCGAATCCTGCTGGGCCTGAAGGCACTCGACCGCGGTGTACTCCGGCAAGGGCAAACCGTCTTGCGCGATGGCGAACCGGTCGGCGAAACCACCTCCGGCACCTTCTCGCCCACCCTGAAGATCGGCATCGCGCTGGCCCTGCTCGACACGTCCGCGGGCGTCGAACCCGGCACCGAGGTCGAGGTCGACGTCCGCGGCCGCCGCTTGCGCTGCGAGACCGTCCGCCCGCCGTTCGTCCGGACCAGCACCAAGTGACCGCCCCGCGGCCGGACGCGAGGATCGGCTGAGCTTCCCGCGGCGCGAGAGGGTACGGACCGTGGCGAAATGACCTGAATCGGGCCGGATAGGATCGTCGGCATGACCGCTGCCGCACAGTTCACCCGTGTTCCGCATCCGGCGCCGCTTCCGGCGCAGCGGAGACAAGAGGCGCTGGCGGAGCCGGGGTTCGGGCGTCATTTCACCGATCACATGGTCTCGATCGACTACGTCGGCGGCGCGTGGACGAACGCCCGGGTGGAGCCGTACGGGCCGCTGGCTCTGGATCCCGCGACCATGGTGTTCCACTACGGTCAGGCCATCTTCGAGGGTCTCAAGGCCTACCGGCAGGGTGACGGCGGCGTCTCCTGTTTCCGCATCGACGCCAACGCCGCGCGTTTCCGCCGGTCGGCTCGTCGGATGGCGATGGCCGAGCTGCCGGACGAGTTGTTCATCGAGTCGGTGCGGCAACTGCTGGAGGTGGACCGGGAGTGGGTGCCCGCGGCGGGCGGCGAGGATTCGCTGTACCTGCGGCCGTTCATGTTCGCCACCGAGGCCGGGCTCGGGGTGAAACCCGCCGCGGCGTACAAGTACCTGCTGCTCGGCTCCCCGGCGGGGGCGTACTTCCCGCGCGGCGTGAAGCCGGTGCGGGTGTGGTTGTCCACCGAATATGTGCGTGCCGCGCCGGGCGGCACCGGTGAGGCGAAGGTCGCGGGCAACTACGCGGCTTCGCTGCTCGCCCAGGCCGAGGCGTCGGCCAAGGGATGCGATCAGGTGGTGTGGCTGGACGCGTGTGAGCGCCGCTACGTCGAGGAGATGGGCACCAACAACCTGTTCTTCGTCTTCGGTTCGGGCTCCGAGGCGCGGCTGGTCACGCCGGAGCTGTCCGGCTCGTTGCTGCCGGGCATCACCCGTGACTCGCTGCTCACCCTCGCCGCCGATTCCGGCTTCCCGGTCGAGGAGCGCAAGATCTCGGTCGAGGAATGGCGCAAGGGCGCCGAGTCCGGTGAGATCACCGAGGTTTTCGCGTGCGGCACCGCCGCGGTGATCACCCCGGTCGGCTGGGTTCGTTCCGAGGCGGGCGAATTCACCATCGGCGGTGGAGAGCCCGGCGCGGTCACCATGGCCCTGCGCGACACCCTCACCGGCATCCAGCGCGGCACCTTCGCCGACAAGCACGGGTGGATGCGCTCGATGTGACTCAGCCCGGCATCAGCATGTGCCACTGCTCCAGCGTCTGCGGACGCATGACGTAGTTGTTGTCCCGGACAGTGGACAGCGCGGCGTTGGGCTCCTGCGAATACCAGTGGCCCGGGTAGACGACCGGGTCGCCGGCGAGTCCGGCCAGGTAGCGCAGGCTGCGGAACATTTCGTCCGAATCGCCGCCGGGGAAATCGGTGCGGCCGCAGCCGTCGACGAACAAGGTGTCGCCGGCGATCAGGCGGTTGTCGAACAGGAAGCATTGGCTGCCCGGAGTGTGGCCGGGCGTGTGTAGTAACTCGATCTCGAAGGCCCCGACGCCCACCTTGTCGCCGTGCTCGTGACCGGTCAGCTCGCTCTCGGCGATCCCGGTAACATTGGCCACCCAGGGCAGCTCTTTGGCGTTGACATGCACTGGGACGCTTGTCTTTTCGAGTAGCTCACGCACTCCGCGCAGGGTGAAGCCGAGCATCGTGCCGCCCACGTGATCGGGGTGATGGTGGGTGGCGAGCACGCCGCTGAGGCGCAGGCCGTCTCCTTCGGCGATGTCCACCAGATCACCCGCCGCGTAGGCCGGATCGATCACCACGCACTCGCCCGTTTCCCGATCGCCGATCAGATACGCGAAGTTGCGCATCTGCGTCGCGATCGGATCGCCCACGGCGTAGTCGCGTCCCGACAACAGCTGGCGAAAGTACAGTCGCTCAGAAGACATACCGCCCACCTTATTGCCCGACCCAGACGATCCGCGCGCCACGGCCGGAAAAATTCCAGTGACCCAGACTCTCGCCCTGATTCGAACTAGACCAATGATCGAATCGGCGCGCCGGGCCCCGTGCCCGCCGATGGGTCAGCCGAGGGACAGCACGACCGCCGTGAGCGCCACGGTGGTCTCGACCGCCGCGCCGAGGACGTCACCGGAGAGTCCGCCGAAGCGGCGCGCGCAGTGCCGGACCAGAAGCGTCGAGGCGGCCAGGCCGAGCGCTACGGCGAGGGGACCGAGCCACAGGGAGCCCGGTACGGCGAATACGGCCAGGCCGGTCGTGATCGCGGACCAGGCGGCTGTGGTGAGGGTCGGCTGGGTATCGGCGACCAGGATGCCGAAACCGGTGCCCGGCGCGGCCGGGATGCCCCGGCAGGCGAGGATCACCGCGACACGGCCGGTCGCCACGGCGAGGGCGACCGCGAGCCATCTGCCCGAATCGGCGAGGGCCGCGAACGAGAACGCTTGGACCCCGATGGTGAACGTGAGTCCCGCCACACCGAACGGGCCGGCCCCGCCGCTCTTCATGATCTCCCTGGCCCGCTCGGGCGGCCCGTAGCTGCCGAGCCCGTCCAAGGTGTCGGCCAGGCCGTCCAGGTGCATACCCCTGGTGATCAACGCCAGCGCGCCCACCGCCAGTAGCCCGGCCAGTGCGGTGCTTGCTCCGGCCCGCGACAGTGTCCAGAGCAGGCCCGCCGCCCCGGCGCCGAGCAGCGCCCCGACCAGCGGCGCCAACAAGATCGCGCGTCCCGCCGCCGATCGGTCCACGGCATCCGGCCCGCGGACCGGCAGCACCGTGAGCCAGGAGAGCGCCAACCGGACACCGTTCATGCCGGACCTCGGCAGGCCGCCGGTGCTTCGCGCGTGTCGCCGAAGGTGTGGGAGATGACCGGCTTCGGTGTCGGGCCCCGCCTGCGCGCCGTCGAGGGCTGGTGAACACGGCCCGCAGGTGGATGGCCGTGATGAGGGAGATTTGCCCGCGCCTGCCGGGTAGCGAAGGCGGTCCGTCGTCGGTCTGCCGTGCGGGACGGCTTCACTTGCGCAGATTCGGCGCGGGACTCGCCGGTTCCGGATCGGCGGTGCTGACGCCCGCTTCGCCGAAAGTCGACATCTCCGCGAGGGTCGCCACCGCGGAGCGGAGGATGGGAAGGGCGCTCAAGGCGCCGGAGCCTTCACCGAGCCGCATGGTCAGATCGATCACGGGCTCGAGGCGCAGGTGGCGCAGCGCGAGATCGTGGGCCGGTTCGGTGGAGCGGTGACCGGCCAGCCACCAGGCGCTCGCGCCCGCGGCGAGGTCCTCGGCGACCATCGCCGCCGCCGTGACGACGACGCCGTCGAGAATGACGGGCGTGCGCCGGGTGGCGGCTTGGGCGAGAAAGGCGGCCATCGCGGCGAAGTCGGCGCCCCCGGCCACACGAAGCAGTTCGACCGGGTCCTTCACCACCGGGCGGGCGCGGCGCATCGCATCCCGGATCGCGGCGACCTTGCGAATCCATCCGGCGTCGTCCACGCCGGTGCCGCGGCCGACGGCGGCGACCGGTTCGGTATTGGTGAGACCAGCGACGAGCACGGTGGCCGGGGTGGTGTTGCCGATGCCCATGTCGCCCGCGATCAGCAGGTCGGCGCCCGCATCGATCTCCTCGTCGGCGATGGCGCGGCCGGCCTCGATCGCCGCCATGACCTCTTGCGCGGTGAGCGCGTCCTCACGATCGATCGCCCCGCTGGCACGACGCACCTTGTGCTTCGACACCTGCGGGTCGGTGTCGGCGTCGACGGAGATGTCCGCCACCCGGACCGTCGCCCCCGCCACGGCCGCCAGCGCGTTCACCGCGGCGCCACCACCGAGGAAGTTCGCGACCATCTGCGCGGTGACCTCGCTCGGGTACGCCGATACTCCGTGTCGTGCGATGCCGTGATCACCGGCGAAGATCACGACCCTGGCGCGCTCGAACTGTTTCGGGGGGCACGTGCCCTGACAAGCCGCCACCCAGTTGCCGAGTTCCTCCAGTCGGCCCAGCGCCCCTGCGGGTTTGGTCAGCTGCGCCTGCCGCTGCTCGGCGGCCGCACGAAACTGTGTGTCCGGAGGCGCTACCGGTCCGAATCCGTGCGTCACTATCGAGCCTTTCGGTCATGGCGGTTACGCCGACTACGCCGCCCAATCTTGCCATTGCCCCCTTCGCGTCGTCCGCCCATGACCTGACTCGCGGCACCGGTCCGCCGGGGCTCGCCTGCTCGTCCGGCCGCCGAGCGCACCCCGGTTCACAGCAGGCACCGTGCTCCCGGCTGTGCGTCCGGTCGCACGCCGCGTGCGAGCAACCCGCTGGCTTCACCCCCCACGTGGGTGGCACCAGGGGCCGACGACTCATCAGCACAGCGGATCACACGTCACCGAGCGGGAAACTCGCCACCCTCGCGAACCCGCGCGGTGGCGGCAGTGCACGGCGATATGGGTGGTATGTGGGGATGCCTTCCGTGGCCCCGTCGCGGACGGATCGGCGCGTTCGCACACCCTGGTGACAACGGGCCGGGTACGGGAGGGCGGCGCGCGGTGCTATTTGAGGCGGAGCGGGAGCCCCGCGACGACGAAGAAGGCTTCGTCGCAGACCTGTGCCAGGCGCTGGTTGAGGATGCCGATCTCGTCGCGGAAGAGGCGGCCGGAACGTGTGGCGGGGATGACGCCCATGCCGACCTCCGGGCTGACGATCACCAGATCGCCGGTGTAAGCGGCGACGGCTGCCACCAGCGCGTCGGTGTCGGGGGAGACGGTCCCACGCGGGGCGTCCCACGCGTGGCGTGCGTCGATGCGGGCGGTCAGCCAGGTACCGATGTCGTCGATCAGGGTGAAGGCGGGCGGAGCCGGCGTGGGGCCGGTGAGAACCGTTGCAGGATCGGCGCTTTCGACGGTCGACCAACCTGCCGGGCGTCGGCCGCGATGGGTGGCGATGCGCTCGGCGAAGTCGTCGTCGGCGGGGTCGGGCGTCGCGGTGGCGAGATAGCGCACCGGACCGCCCGCCCGGACCGCGAGGTCCTCCGCGAACGCCGACTTCCCGGACCGCGCGCCACCGAGAACAAGGGTGCTGCGTGGCGCTGCGGGCGCGGGACTTTCTGGCACGGATGCACGGTATCAACCGGACGACGGGTTGCTGAGCGTCTCCCGATCGTGCCGCCCCGCAATCGCGGGGAGGGGACGATCCAGTTCTTGCGCCCTGCGGCTGAGCGCTGTGGTCGATCCGGGGTCGGTGGTGAGGAGGGCGGCTGCCGCGGACGTTCAGGCCGAGGCTTCGGGGCTGCGGCCGAAGCGGCGACGGTATTCGGTGGGGGCGATGCCGACGAGGCGTTGGAAGTGGTGGCGCAGCAGAGCGCCGGAACCGAAGCCGGCGCGGGCGGCAATGTGTTCCAGCCCGAGGTCGGCTTCCTCGAGCAGGTGCTTGGCCAGCAGCACGCGCTGGTTGGTGAGCCATTTCACCGGCGTGGTTCCGGTCTCGGCGACGAAGCGGCGGGCGAAGGTGCGGGTGGACATATTGGCGCGCGCGGCGAGGTCTTCGACCGTATGCGGCAGGTCGAGGTGCTCGTTCATCCACTCCAGCGTGGGGATGAGGCTGTCGGAGGTGCAGGCCGCGACCGGGCGTTCGATGAATTGCCGCTGTCCGCCGTCGCGCTGTGGCGGGACCACCATGCGCCGCGCGATCGCGTTGGCCACCCCGCTGCCGAGCTCGCGCCGCACCAGGTGCAGGCAGGCGTCGATGCCCGCGGCGGTGCCCGCGCTGGTGATCAGATCGCCTTCGTCGACGAACAGCACGTCCGGATCGACGGTCGCCGCGGGGTACGCGGCGGCGAGTTGTTCCACATGACGCCAGTGCGTGGTGCATTTGCGGCCGTCGAGCAGCCCGGCCGCCCCGGCCAGGAAGGCCCCGGAACATACCGTGAGCACGGTCGCCCCGGCTGCCGCCGCGTCGTGAACGGCCGTGACGACCCGCGGATCGAATCCTCGGTCGGTCGCGGCGGCGGGAATGGCCACCAGATCGGCGGCCGCCAGCTCCGCGAGCCCGTATTCCGGTGTGACGGTGATCCCGGGGCTGGTGGAGTGCAACGGGGCGCCCGGCTCGGCCCCGCACACCCGGAAATCGAAGCCGGGCAGCCCGTCGGCCGTGCGGTCCAAACCGAAAACCTCGCAAATGACCCCGAATTCGAACATGGCCATGCGTTCGGACAGCACCACGGCGACCTTCGACAGCATGCCCTCAGTCTAGTGGCCGTATTTTTACGAACAATGTCAGTACCGCCACTTTCGGCGGTAAATCATTGAGCGAAAAATTACTGCCATGGCTACTTTCCTCATCTCCCTGGCAGTCATCGTGGCTTTCGCCACACTCATCGCCCGCAGCACGGACCGCGCAGGCTCTTCGAACGTAATCGACCGCGACGCGCAACGGCTGCACTCCGAGTTGACGGCCATGCTCGGCCGCAACACCCACCACCGCTGAGCGACGGAAAAGGCGTGCCGTTCCGTCGGCAGCCGAAGCGCTGATGTCCTGGCCTGTGCATCCCGCCAGTAGGCGTCGGCCCACGCAACCATGGTGCCCGGGCATGGCTCAGCCCGAAATCCCCCGCCGGCACCACCCCGCCCGAGGTGAACACGGAGCTCATCCCCACTACGGGCGAAGCGAAACGCCCTATCGGCAAGGCCACCACTCAGCGCCCAGCGCACCTCGACCCCGTCCTCCGAGCGAAGCGAGACCGAGCATCCGCCGCCCGCTCACCTCCGAGTGGCCACGACATACACGACGAACCCGCACACGCCCCCGCGCCCCCAGACCGGCAAGCACAAGGTCAGCACGCCCACTACCAACGCGCCCAGCGCACCTCGACCCCGTCTTCCGAGCGAAGCGAGACCGAGCATGTTCCGTTC
>NZ_JBHVDM010000062.1:0-39662 GCF_042802775.1 Nocardia sp. NPDC057455
ACCGAAGCGCATGCGCCGAAGGCGCGAGTCTCGGTCGCTCGGCCGCGAGACATAAGGGGCCGCGAACACGCAGCGCCGCAGGCGCTGCCAAAACTACAGCCGTCCCACCGCGCTCCAGCAGTTCACTTGGGAGTCGAGCCAGGACGGTGACTCGCCCTGGGGGCGCCACTGGTTGGAGACGACGATTCCGGGATCCAGCAGTTCCAACCCGGTGAAGAACCGGGCGAATTCATCCCGCGTGCGTGTCTGGGCGTAGACCCCGCTCTGCCGGTAGACGTTGAGGGCGTCGGTCATCATCTCCGGTTCGAGGTCGGCGGTGATGTGCGAGACCACGAGGAAAGACCCCGGCGCGAGGGCGCCCAGCAACGTCTCGACGATTCCGTAGGGGTCTTGCTCGTCGGACAGGAAATGCAGTACGGCGACGAGACTCAGCGCTACCGGACGTTTCAGATCCAGGGTGTCGAGGAGTTCGGGCGCGGACAGGATCGCCGCGGGATCTTTCAGGTCGGCGTCGACGTAGGCGGTGCGCCCTTCGGGTGTACCGGTCAGCAAGGCGCGGGCATGGGACAACACGATCGGGTCGTTGTCCACGTAGACCACCCGCGCGTCCGGCGAAGGCGCCTGTGCCACCTGGTGCAGGTTCGGCTCGGTGGGGATGCCGGTGCCGATGTCGAGGAACTGGGTCACGCCCAGCGCGGTGAGCGCGTTCACCGCACGGTGCATGAAGAGCCGGTTCTGCCGAGCCGCGACACGGGTGGTCGGAAACGCCGCGATGACTTTCTCGGCCGCGTCCCGATCCACTTGATAGTGGTCTTTCCCGCCCAGGACATAGTCGTATATCCGCGCACTGCTCGGCACGCTCGCGTCGTGGATCGGCCGGAGCGGCTGCCCGTTGCCGCCGAGATCGGTCATCGTCGTTCCTATCACTACCGGATCGCTTCTGCGCCAGCATATTCCACACGTGGGCCGGCGTCCGCCCGGTGAACGGAGTCCCGGCATCGGCCGGGGCCGTGCTCGCGCGTGGAGCAGTAACCGGCGGGCCGCGCGATCCGGGCGGTCGCAGAATGCGGAACAGGGGCCCCGCCTGTGCGGAAGCCCCTGTTCGCTACGGGATCACAGCATGCAGGAGACGCAACCTTCGACTTCGGTTCCCTCCAGCGCCATCTGGCGCAGCCGGATGTAGTAGAGGGTCTTGATGCCCTTGCGCCAGGCGTAGATCTGGGCGCGGTTCAGATCGCGGGTGGTGGCGGAGTCCTTGAAGAACAGCGTCAGTGACAGGCCTTGGTCCACGTGCTGGGTGGCCGCGGCGTAGGTGTCGATGATCTTCTCGTAGCCGATCTCGTAGGCGTCCTCGTAGTACGCGAGGTTGTCGTTGGTCATATAGGGCGCCGGGTAGTAGACGCGCCCGATCTTGCCTTCCTTGCGGATCTCGATCTTCGACGCCACCGGGTGGATGGAACTGGTGGAGTGGTTGATGTAGGAGATCGACCCGGTCGGCGGGACCGCCTGCAGGTTCTGGTTGTAGATGCCGTGCTCCATGACCGAGGCCTTCAGCTCACGCCAGTCGTCCTGGGTCGGGATGTGCACACCCGCGTCGGCGAACAACTGCCGGACCCGATCGGTCTTCGGCTCCCACACCTGGTCGGTGTACTTGTCGAAGTACTCGCCGCTGGCGTACTTCGATTCGGGGAAGCCGCCGAAGTACGCGCCGCGCTCGATCGCGATCCGGTTCGATGCCCGGATCGCGTGGTAGACCACGGTGTAGAAGTAGATGTTGGTGAAGTCGATGCCCTCTTCGGACCCGTAGTGGACCCGCTCACGTGCCAGATAGCCGTGCAAATTCATCTGCCCGAGGCCGATGGCGTGCGAGGTGTTGTTGCCCTGCTCGATGGACGGCACCGAGTAGATGTGCGTCTGGTCCGACACGGCGGTCAGCGCCCGGATGGACACCTCGATGGTCTGCGCGAAGTCGGGCGAGTCCATCGCCTTGGCGATGTTCAGCGACCCGAGGTTGCAGGAGATGTCCTTGCCCACCTTGGCGTAGGACAGGTCGTCGTTGAACTCCGACGGCGTGGACACCTGCAGGATCTCCGAGCACAGGTTGGAGTGGGTGATCTTGCCCGCGATCGGGTTGGCCCGGTTCACCGTGTCCTCGAACATGATGTACGGGTATCCCGACTCGAACTGCAGCTCGGCGATGGTCTGGAAGAACTCGCGCGCCTTGATCTTCGACTTGCGGATGCGCTTGTCGTCGACCATCTCGTAGTACTTCTCGGTGACGTCGATGTCGGCGAACGGCTTGCCGTAGATGCGCTCCACGTCGTAGGGCGAGAACAGGTACATGTCCTCGTTCTTCTTGGCCAGCTCGAAGGTGATGTCCGGGATGACCACGCCGAGTGAGAGCGTCTTGATGCGGATCTTCTCGTCCGCGTTCTCCCGCTTGGTGTCCAGGAACCGGTAGATGTCCGGGTGGTGTGCGTGCAGATAGACCGCGCCCGCGCCCTGCCGCGCGCCGAGCTGGTTGGCGTAGGAGAACGAGTCCTCGAGCAGTTTCATGATCGGGATGACGCCCGAACTCTGGTTCTCGATCTTCTTGATCGGCGCACCGTGCTCGCGAATGTTGCTCAGCAGCAACGCGACACCGCCGCCACGCTTGGACAGCTGTAGCGCGGAGTTGATGGAGCGCCCGATGGACTCCATGTTGTCCTCGATGCGAAGCAGGAAGCAATTGTGTACGACGGTGCCGCGAATGGTGTAGGTGTGGGTGCGCTCCACGTGCAGGTTGTACACCTTCTCGGGAACGTTATCGGTGCGCTCGATCGCTCGGACGCCGTACACGTGGCGGCCGTGAACGACCTGGTACGTTGCGCGCTTCGTGCCTTTTCGCCCGGTGTAGTTGTGCAGGTTCTTGCCGATATCGAAGATGAACTCTTCATTGGTGCCGGGCAGGCCGGGCACGAAGATCTGCCCGGTCGAGTTCCCGGCCTGATCGACGTAGGTGCGGACCACCGACACGATGCCAAGGCGCCGCAGAATCAGCTGTACCTGGTTGATCAGCTCGGGATCGACCAGATCGAGCGCCATCCCACCGGTGGTGCTGCATCCGTCACCACGGAAGAGGCCGCCCACCAGGCCGCGCAGGAAGTCATCGTCGGCGGTCATAACTTCGTGTGACAGCCGCTTGGTCGCGTACCCCGTGCCTGCCAGCGACAGCAGCAACGACGCAACGACTCTGCTGTTGCACACCATTCGGGTGGAGTGGTCGGAATGGTTGGTGTGCAGGGTCAAGTCGGCCCCGAACACCTGCTTGAAGGCCATGCCCAGCTCGACGTGGTAGTCGGCTTCGTGCGCGCCGAGCGTGAAGTGAACGCCGTTCGGCGCGACGCCTTCGACACCCGAGCGCTTGGACACATGCCCTTCGGCGAGGTACCAACCGAGGATCAGGCCGAGCTCGTAGGACTCCTCGACATACCGGTTGACCGCTACGAAATTCTGGTTGTGCCGCCGCTTGTTCCGATGTTCGGCGTCCACGTTCACTTCATGAATCAGCCCGTCGACCTCTTCGTAGCGGCCCGCGCCGACAACGTCCATCAAATCGAAGACGCGACGGTCACGGGTGTCGAGCGGAGCGGTCGTCACGATGAAATCGGACGGGTGCACATCCTGAGCCGCCAACCACACGAAGCCGTTGAACGGATCGGCACCGTCGCCATCGATCAGGGTTTCGACGTCACGGGTGGTCCAGACCAAGATCGGGTGCTCCGGGGTGCACTGGATCGGCTCCTTGTGCCCGAAGTGCGAAATCGAGATCAGCGCCTGATCGTTCGGGTTCTCGATGAGCTTCTCGACTACCGCGTACGAACCGTCGTGTGACAGCACACGGTCGCCAGGGCGCAGGCTCTCGATCGGGCGGGGGCCCTCGCTGGTGTCCACCGGGGTGCCGGCGGGGAAGCACGACACCGGCTCGCCGCGCTGTTTTTTGCCCGAGTTCAGGAAGGTCGGGGTGGCCGGCTGGAACCGGCCGTCGATGATCTCGTCGACCAGCTTGCCCGCCAGCGCCTCGTCCCCGGCGGCGAGGGTGAGCGCGACCATGCACACCCGGTCCTCGAACCGCTCCAGGTAGCGCTTGCCGTCGAAGGTCTTCAGCGTGTACGAGGTGTAGTACTTGAAGGCGCCGAGGAAGGTGGGGAACCGGAACTTCTTGGCGTAGGCCTGCTTGAACAGCTTCTTGATGAACGGGCGGGTGTACTGCTCCAGAACTTCCGCCTCGTAGTAGTTCTCGTCGATCAGGTAGTCCAGCTTCTCGTCCAAGTTGTGGAAGAAGACGGTGTTCTGATTGACGTGCTGCAAGAAGTACTGGTGGGCGGCCTCACGGTCCTTGTCGAACTGGATCTCCCCGTTCGGGCCGTACAAGTTCAGCATCGCGTTGAGGGCGTGGTAGTCGAGGACCTCGCCCCCGTCGCCGCCACGGACCGAGGGCTGCTCTAAGCGAGCTGTTTTTCCGGCCGGTGCTGT
Source organism: Nocardia sp. NPDC057455 (assembly GCF_042802775.1). NCBI lineage: Bacteria > Bacillati > Actinomycetota > Actinomycetes > Mycobacteriales > Nocardiaceae > Nocardia > Nocardia sp. NPDC057455. Next base: position 4,516 of record NZ_JBHVDM010000062.1, read on the forward strand.
CGTTGCTGTTGCCAAAACAATCCCAATCCCTCGCGGACGCGTTCGACGTCCTCAGCGGTTCCCATGAGTTCGAAGCGATACAGGTACGGCACGCCGCACTTGCGTGCGATCAGCTCGCCCGCATAGCAGAAGGTGTCGCCGAAGTTCGTGTTCCCCGCCGCTATGACGCCACGCAGCAGCGCCCGGTTGTGCGGATCGTTGAGGAACTTCGCGACCTGCCGCGGGACGAAATCCTTGTCGGAACGATCGCCCCCGAGCACGTGCCGACCGCCCCCATAGGTGGGGACGATCAGCACGTACGGTTCGTCTACGCGCAGCGAGTCGGCGGTGTGCAGTGGTATGCGAGTCGCCGGGAGTTCCAGCTTCTCGACGAAACGATGCGTGTTCTCCGAAGCGCTGGAGAAGTAGACCAGCGCCGTCGTCTCCGGCATGGTCGCCTTCCTCTTCTCGGGAGTGCCGCGGCGGACCGCCCGGCACTCGCACCTCGGATGAACCGGATGCGGCGGAGGGTCAGGCCGCCACGGTCGCGAGCGACTTGATGCGGTCGGGCCGGAAGCCCGACCAGTGATCGTCTCCGGCCACCACGACCGGCGCCTGCAGGTACCCCAGAGCCATGACGTAGTCACGCGCCTCGTCGTTCTCCGAGATATCGATGACCTCGTAGTCCACCCCGGCCTTGTCGAGGGCCTTGTAGGTGGCGTTGCACTGGACGCAAGCGGGCTTGGTGTACACGGTGACGGTCATTGATGTCCCTCTCTCCTTGTGCCTGATCCACAGCCTGAGATCCGTTGCAATACACGATCCGACGTATGCTGCGCAAACTCCTGGAGCCGGACTCGAATCCCCTGATCAGCCACTCGTGACCGACCCCTACCGGGTGGGGCCTCTCACCGTCTTCCAGTAGCGAAGACACTACACCTAGTGGCCGACAGATTCCTACAACACGACATGTAGCGAGTCACATTGATGAAATTCCATCGAGAGAAGTACCAGGACGCTCGATTCACCCCCGTATCAAACAGTGGCGCAGATCACTGTTCGACGTGACAGCACACTTCCAGCAAACCATCGGGCTAACGAAGAGGGCCACCGCTGCGCCCGCAGCGATGGCCCTCGTCCGAGACCGGAGATGGAGCTTACACCGACGCCAATTCCCCGCGCGTGGCCTCGACCAGTTCGCGCACGGTACCGGCCAGCTGCGTCAGCGCCTCGGCGTCGTCGCGCGGATGCGTGGCGCCGAACCGCTCGCCGATGACGCCGAAGTGCAGGTGCGCGGTCTCGACCACCCGCGCGCCCGCTACGCCGAGCGCCTTGACCGTGTCGCCGTGCGCCCACTGCGCCGCGTTCGGGCTGATCGAGGCACTCACCACGGCGGTGGGCTTGCCCTTGATGGCGCCGGCGCCGTAGGGGCGGGAGGCCCAGTCGATCGCGTTCTTCAGCACCGCCGACAGCGTGCCGTTGTACTCCGGAGTGACCACCAGCAGGCCGTCCGCCTCGGCGACCGCGTCGCGCAGCGCTTGGGCGGCGGCGGGAACCGAGCCGGGTACATCGATGTCCTCGTTGTAGAACGGGATGTCGGCGAGTCCGTCATAGAGGGTGACCTCGACGCCGTCGGGCGCCGTGTGTGCCGCTGCCTCGGCCAGCCGCCGGTTGACCGAGGCGGCGCGCAGGCTACCGACGAGTGCGACAATGCGGGTCTGACTCATGACAACTCCTGGTGTACTGAATGCTGTGGTGTCCTTACGTTCACCACACACTAACCGGACCATGGTCCGAATACTTCCCGCGGAGTCTGCGTGAGCGCTGTGAACTACCCCACACCCGACGCATCCACACCGGGCCGCCCTCGGCTGCTCGACGTGGGCACCCCGCTGCCCGGCACCTCGGAGCCCGCCGAGCGCGCCGACGCCGCGCGCAATCGCCGGCTGCTGCTGGACGCGGCGCAGCAGCTGGTGCGTGAGCAAGGCGTCGACAGCCTCACCATGGACGCGCTGGCCAAGCGCGCGGGCGTCGGCAAGGGCACCGTGTTCCGCCGGTTCGGCAGCAGGTCCGGCCTGATGCTCGCCTTGCTGGACCACTCCGAGCAGAAGTACCAGGAATCGTTCATCTTCGGACCGCCGCCGCTCGGCCCTGGCGCACCTCCGGCGGAGCGACTGGTCGCCTTCGGGCGGGCCAGGCTCCTCGACATCGAAGTGGAAGGCGAACTGCACCGCGCCGCCGAACTCGGGGAGGCCGGTGACCGCTATGCCGGGGGACCGTACGGATTGCTGCGCGCGCACGTCGCAATGCTGTTGCGGCAAGCCGACGTACCGGGTGAGGTCCCGCTCGTCGCCGACTGGCTGCTGTCGATGCTGGGCGCCGCGCTGGTCATGCACCAGATGCATGTGCTCGGCTACACCCGCGAGCAGATCGGCGACAACTGGGAGAGCGTCGTCCGCCGCGTAGTCGCCGGCTGAATCGCCAGTACACTCGGGCGCCATGGGGAACCTGCGCGAACAGATCATCAGTGAATTGGGTGTACGGCCCACGATCGAACCGAAGGAAGAGATCCGCCGCCGAGTCGATTTCCTCAAAGACTATCTGAACGCCAGTCCCGCACGAGGTTTCGTCCTCGGCATCAGCGGCGGACAGGACAGCGCTCTCGCGGGCAGGCTGTGCCAGCTCGCGGTCGAGGAACTGCGCGCCGACGGTGTGGACGCCACCTTCCTCGCCGTCCGGCTGCCCTACGGCGTGCAGGCCGACGAGGCCGACGCGCTCACCGCGCTGGCCTTCGTCCAGCCCGACCGGCAGGTCGTGGTGAACGTCCGGCCCAGTGTGAGCGCCGCGGCCACGGAGGCGGCGTCCGCCTTGCAGGTCGATCAGCTGCGGGACTTCGTGCGCGGCAACATCAAAGCGCGCGAACGCATGGTGCTCCAGTACGCGCTGGCCGGGCAGGAGAACCTGCTGGTGATCGGTACCGATCACGCGGCCGAGGCGGTCACCGGATTCTTCACCAAGTACGGCGACGGCGGTGTGGACCTGACCCCGCTCACCGGTCTCACCAAGCGTCAAGGCGCCGCCCTGCTCCAGGAACTCGGCGCGCCCGCAAGCATCTGGTCCAAGGTGCCCACCGCCGATCTGGAGGACGACCGGCCCGCCCTGCCCGACGAGGAAGCGCTCGGTCTGCGCTACAGCGAGATCGACGACTACTTGGAAGGCAAAGAGGTGACCTCCGAGGTCGTCGAGCGGCTGGAGGGCATCTTCCGCAACACCCGGCACAAGCGCACGGTCCCGGTGACTCCGCTGGACACCTGGTGGCGCTGAGACCCGGCCCGACTCGCACGCCGTGAGACGGCGCGCCGGAAGCCGCCACATCCGAACCCCGCCTGGTCGGCGGTGCGGATAGGCCGCCGCGCGCCGTGCCGGGCTACCCGCCCGCGAAGGGTGGCAGCACGTCGACGCGCGGGGTCAGCGCGGACGTGGGATCACGCGTGAGTTCGTCACCGATCAGGTAGGCGCACACCGACAGCATCTTGTCCAGGTCCGGGCCGTAGGTCGCGGACAGGGCGGCGCGCAGGTCGGCCACCGTCGCTCCGGCCGGGAAGTCGAGGGTTTCGCTGTCCTTGCCGACGGCGTCGGCGATCGCGGCGAAATAGCGGATCTCAACCACCGATGGCTCCCATCGTCCGCTCCGGGGGGACGAAGCCCTCGGCGTCGATACCGTGACCTGCCCACTTGTTCCACATCGCGCCACGCCAGAGGGTCGCGACCTCGTCGTCGCCCGCCCCGGAGCGCAACGCCTGGCGCAGGTCGAATTCCTGATCGCTGAACAGGCAGGAGCGCAGCATGCCGTCCGCGGTGAGCCGGGTGCGGTCGCAGGTGTCGCAGAACTTGCGGGTGACGGTGGCGATGATGCCCACGGTGCCGGGGCCGCCGTCGACCAGCCACTTCTCCGCGGGAGCCGACGGATCGGCGCGGCCGGCCTCGGTGAGCCCGAACCGGGCGCCGAGTACGTCGAGGAGCTCGGCGGCGGTGACCATGTTGGCGCGGGCCCACTCGTGGTCGGCGTCGAGCGGCATCTCCTCGATGAAACGCAGCTCGCAACCCTCGTCCAAGCACCAGCGCAGCAGATCCGCCGCACCGGCGAGGGTTTCGCGCATCAAAACGGCGTTGACCTTGATCGGGGCCAATCCCGCGGCCCGAGCGGCACGGACCCCCGCGAACACCGATTCGAGGCGGTCGCGGCGCGTCAGCCGCGCGAAACCGGCCCGGTCGACGGTATCCAGCGACACGTTCACCCGGTGCAGGCCGGCGGCGGCGAGGCCGAACGCGCGGTGCTCGAGCCCGATGCCGTTGGTCGTCATGGCCAGCGGGATGTGCGGCACCTCGGCATGACAGCCCGCGATGATCTGTTCCAGGTCGCGGCGCATCAGCGGCTCGCCCCCGGTGAAACGGACCTCACGCACCCCCAGATCGCGCACCGCGAGGCGGACCAGGCGCACGATCTCGTCCACCGTGAGCAGTTCGTGCCGGGGAATCTCCGGCAGCCCCTCCTCCGGCATGCAATAGGTACAGCGCAGCGAACACTTCTCGGTGATGGATACGCGTAGGTCGCGGGCGACGCGTCCGAAACGATCCAGCAAGTAGGGGGTGTCGGGACGGCCGGCGAGCGAGGGACGCCCGGAACGCACCGCGGGAATCCCGATCTCGACCAGAGTCACACGTCCATTATGACCGCCTGTCCCGATTCGTCTGCGGGCGGAATGCTCGCCCGGGGCTCACCACGGCCGCGGATCGGTGGTGAGGCCGGTGCGCGGGACGAGCGCGACGCCGGGCGACCTGCGCACGGACCGGCGCGCGGCGACGGAGTCGGAAAACCGCCCGGATCGGGCGTTAGGCTGACTCGCATGAACCCTCGGCCCGCCGGCGTCTCGGCCAGGCCCGTCGACGACTACCGCGACAGCATCGAACAGCTGCTGCGTCCGCTGGCCGCGCGCGCGGTCGAGTCCGTCCCGGTGCCGCGGGCACTGGGCAGGCAGCCGGCCGAGGACGTCCGCTCGCCGATCGAACTGCCGGTGTTCCGCAACTCCGCGATGGACGGCTACGCGGTGCGCGCCGAATCGGTGCTGGTCACCCCGGTCACGCTGCCCTTGGCCGGCGTGGTCGCGGCGGGCGCGGCGGGCCGCACGCCACTGCCGAGTGGCGCGGCGATGAAGGTGATGACCGGTGCGCCGATTCCGCCCGGCGCGGACTGCGTCGTGCCGGTGGAGGACACCCGCGTGGGCGACGGCACGGTGACCATCGAACGCGGGCGCAGCGCAGGCGACTTCGTGCGGGAACCGGGCACGGATGTCCGGACCGGGGACCTGCTCGTGCAGGCGGGAACCGTGCTCGCCCCCCGGCATGTCGCCGCCCTCGCCGCGGTCGGCCTGCCCGCGGTGGCGGTCTTCCGCGCGGTGCGCGCCGCGGTGATCACCACCGGTGACGAGCTGGTCGCGGCCGGAAAGCCGCTGCGTCCGGGACAGATCTACAACTCCAACGGCGTCGCCCTCGCCGCGGCGCTCGCGGCGAACGGCGTCGAGGTCGCCTCGGTGGCGCACAGCACCGACGATCCGGCGCGCTTCCGCGCGCTGCTGTCGGCGGCGACCGAGAACGCCGATGTGGTGTTCACCTCCGGTGGCGTGTCCAAGGGTGACTTCGAGGTGGTCAAGGACGTGCTCGAGCCGATGGGCGGGCGGTTCGGCTCGGTCGCGATGCAGCCGGGCGGCCCGCAGGGACTGACCGTGGTCGACGGGGTGCCGGTGCTCAGCTTCCCCGGCAATCCGGTCAGCACGATGGTGTCGTTCGAGGTGTTCGCCCGCCCGATCCTGCGGCGCCTCGCCGGGCTGCCCGAGGTGGACACCTACGAGCTTCCTCTGGTCGGCGCCGTGCCGCGCTCGCCGGAGGGGAAGCGGCAGTTTCTACGCGGCAAGCTCATCCGCAAGCACCCGGGTGAACCGCCCGTGCACGGGCAGCCCCGGGCGGTCGAGGTGGTGTCCGGTCCCGGCTCGCATCTCGTGGCGGCCATGGCGTGGGCGGACGTGCTGATCGATGTGCCCGCCGAGGTCACCGCGCTGCCCGCCGGAGCGCTTGTGCGAGTGTGGTCCTTATGAGCGAGTTGTCCCATGTCGACCAGGAAGGCCGCGCCCGCATGGTGGATGTGAGCGCGAAGAGCGACACCACCCGGATCGCCGTCGCGGCAGGCGAGTTGCGCACCACCGCCGAGGTGGTCGCGCTGGTGCGGGCCGACGACCTGCCGAAGGCGGACGTGCTGTCCACCGCACGCATCGCGGGCATCGCGGGGGCGAAGAAGACCTCCGAACTGATCCCGCTGTGCCATCAACTGGCGCTGTCGTCGGTGCGAGTGGAGTTCGGTTTCACCGGCACCGCCATCATGATCGAGGCCACCGCGAAGACCAAGGGCCCCACCGGTGTGGAGATGGAGGCACTCACCGCGGTCGCGGTCGCCGGCCTCACCTTGCACGACATGGTGAAGGCGGTCGACCCAGCGGCGACGCTCACCGGCGTGCGGCTGCTCACCAAAGAAGGTGGCAAACGCGGACATTGGGAGCGTCCGGCCGACGAAAGCGCGATCCCGCCTTCCGCCGACGAGGACCTTGCCCCCGAGGACGCGGATGCCGGGCCGGAGGCCTCGGAGTACACCGAGCCGGAACTCGACGAGGAGCCACGGTCGGCCGTGGTGCTGGTCGCGTCGACCGGCGTGGCGGCGGGGACCCGCGAGGACACCACGGGCCCGGTGCTCGCGGACTGGCTGGCCGGCCTCGGGTTCTCGGTGCGGGGCCCGCTGGTCTACGCCGATGCCGAGATCGAATTCGGCCTGGCCGACGCGTTGCGCTTCGAACCGGCGCTCGTCATCAGCACCGGCGGGACCGGAGCCTCCCCCACCGACGCGACCCCGGAGGCCACCCTCGCCTTGCTCGACCGCGAACTCCCCGGCGTGGCGGAGGCGATCCGGCAGCGCGGCACGGCGAAATTCCCGCTGGCGGCGCTGAGCCGTGGCGTGGCGGGCCTCGCCGGGCGCTCGGTGGTGGTGAATCTGCCGGGATCGCCGGGTGGCGTCCGCGACGGCATCGCGGTGCTGGAACCGCTGCTGGATCATCTGCTCGCACAAGTCGCCGGAGGTGGAAGTCATGACAACGGCTGAGGCCACGGTCCGGCTCGCCCGGATCAGCGACCAGCCGCTCGACCCCTCGGAGGTCGAGGAGGCGGTCTGCGGACCGCACTACGGCGCGGTCGTGGTGTTCACCGGGAAGGTCCGCGACCATGATGGCGGACAGGCCGTCTCGGCCCTGGAATACTCCGCGCACCCGCAGGCGGAACGCTTCCTGCACACCGTCTGCGCGGAAATCGCCGCCGCGCACGGTTTGCCGGTCGCGGCCGTGCACCGCGTCGGCTCGCTCGGCATCGGTGACCGCGCGATCGTCGTCGCGGTGGCGGCGGCGCATCGGGGCGCGGCGTTCACGGCGTGCTCGGAACTGGTGGATCGAATCAAGCACGAAGTCCCGATCTGGAAGCGCCAATTGTTCGCCGACGGACTGTCCGAATGGGTGAACGCCTGCGGGTGACCTGACCGTGACATGAATCTCATGACGAATCAACACGGCCGGGATAGCGTGTCCGCGTGGGAACCGACCAGGTCTTGCTCCACCGGTTCGTCATCTCGCAACTCACCGCGGCCGGCGTCGACCGCGACCGGCTGCTCCGGGAATCCGGATTGCCGGAGTGGACCATGGCGGGCGACGATGTGCACCTGCCCAGCCAGACGTTCTCCCGGCTGTGGGAGATCGGTGAACACGAGCTCGGCGACCCGGACGTCGCGCTGAACGTGGCGAGCCGCTACGAACTCACCTCCTTGGGTCTCTACGACTACCTGTTCTCCTCGGCGCCGACGCTGGGGGCCGGATTGGCGACCTGTGGGCCGTACGTCACGGCGGTGACCACCAACCATCGATTCGATCTGGTCGCGGAAAACGGCGAGGAAGTCACCCTGTATCTCGACATGATCGATGGGGAAGGCCGGGGTCGCGACCTCACCCAGCTGTGGGGCCTGAGCGCGGTGCTCAGCCGCGCCCGGCGCGTGGTGCGCGAACCGCTGGCCCCGGTGCGGGTCTCGCTGCGTCAGCGCGCGCCCGCCAAGACCGATACCTTCGTCGAGGTATTCGGCACCACCGCCATCGAGTTCGACGCGCCGGTGGACGCCATGACCTTCCGCGCCTCGGACATGGATCTGCCGCTGACCACCAGCGATCCGGTCCTGGCCGGCATCCTGCGGCCGTTGGCCGCCGCCCTTCCGCCACCACCGCCACTGGCCACCGCCTGGCCGGAGCGCGTCGCGGCCGCGCTGGCGGACTGCCTGGACGAGGGCGACGCGTCCCTCGAGCGGGTGGCGCGCAGACTGGCCACCAGCCCCCGCACGCTCCAGCGGCGGTTACGCGAGGCGGATACCACTTGGCGCGCGGAGCTGGATCGGGCGCGCGGCGCGCGGCTGATCGCCGCGACGGCCACCGGCCCGTTGAGCCCGTCGCGCCAGGCCGAGATCCTCGGCTACTCCGACCCGGGATCGATGCGGCGAGCGGCTCGGCGGTGGTCGCCGGGCACCCCCGCGCATCGCGCCGAGCAGGTGCAGCGGACGTTCACGGCCTGAGGAAACGCGCGGCGATCGACCAGAACGTCGCGTCCTCGATCGCCCGGAAATCCCAGCTGTTGGCGATGGCGTGGGTCTCGGCGACGATGGCGGGAACGTCGAAGTCCTCGCGGGTGGCGGTGCCTTTGGCCTCCAGCGCCTCGATGACGTACGCGGTGGCGCTCTCCATGGAATCTGACACAGGAAACTCCCATCGGTCGCAGAACGATTCGGTCGGTCACGGATCGGCGGCCGAGCGGCGCCGCGGGTGGCAGTTCGCTCTGGTGCCCGCGGACCGACGGGCACGCATTCAGTCTCATGAAAAGACCGCTCTGTCACCAGCACCGAACGCGTCATGTCGCGACCGAACGCGCCAATCTGGTGTTTTCAGTGCGTCGTATAGCGCCACACGCCGAGCATGCTCTGCGCGTCGAGCGGTTCGGCGGCGTCGTGCACGGTGTCGCGCAGCCGGGCCAGGGCCGTGTCGGTGTGCAAGCCGGCCCCGATGAGCACCAGCTGCGCGCCCCGTGTCTCGCCGCGCGACCAGCCGCCCGGCTCGAACACGATGTAACGCCCGACCACGTGCAGGACGAACTTCCTGCGTTCGTCGGCCACCCCGAAGGCGGCGAACCCTTTGGCCCGGAACAATCCCGGCGGCGGGTCCTCCAGGAAGCCGATCAGCTTGCGCGGGTCCAGCGCTCGTTCGCTGGCGAACGAGACGCTGGTGTAGTCGTCGTGCAGATGGCGGTGTTCGGCATCGTGGTCGTGGTCGTGCTCGACGAGCAGTTCATCGAAGCTCAGTTGCTCGGCCACCAGCGGGCGGGTGCGGCCCGGTTCGTCGAACAGCAGCCCGGGATCCATCCGGCCATAGGTGGTCGCGTACACCGGAACCGAACCGACCAGCGCCGCGATGTTCTCGCGCAGCCGTGCGAGCTGCTCGGGCGCCACCCGGTCGGCCTTGTTCACCACCACCAGATCGGCCAGCCGCAGATGCGTGCGCAGCTCCGGATGGCGGGTACTGCTCTGCGGGAACTGTTCGGCGTCGACCACTTCGACCAAGCCGCCGTAGCGCAGGCGCGGATTGTCGCTGCCGACCACCATCCGGATGAGGTTGCGTGGCTCGGCCAAGCCGCTGGCCTCCACGACGATCACGTCGATTCCGGCCCTCGGCTGGGTGAGCCGGGTGAACATCTCGTCCAGCTCGGTGACGTCGACCGCGCAGCACACGCACCCGTTGCCGAGCGAGACCATGGCGTCCACCTGCCCGGCGACCAGCATCGAATCGATGTTGATCGCCCCGAAGTCATTGACCACCACCCCGATCCGCGTCCCCCGGTTGTCCCGCAGCAAGTGATTGAGCAGCGTGGTCTTCCCGGAACCGAGAAACCCCGCGACGAGCACAACAGGAATCCGGTCAGCCATTCCGCTCACCCTAGTGCGCTGCGGGAAAGGCCGGACGCCACCCTCGAGGTGGTGAGGATGGCGTCCGGTGGGTTCGGCGTGCGGACTATTTCGAGGGGCCCAGCAGCGTGCCCGCCAGGCTGTAGCCGAGGTTGATCAGCTCCGTGGTGATCGCGTTGTCGTCCAGACCGAGCATCTTCGCCAACGGCATCAGCAACTCCATGATCGAAGCGTTGCCCCCGGCGGTCCCGGGTGACTGCTGCGCGTTCGGCGTGCTCGGCTGGGTGCCGGACGTGCCCGGCGCTTTCGGCGCCGCGGGCGTACCCGATGACTGCGGTGGCGTCGCCCCCGGCGCCGACTGCGGCGTCGAGGTGCCCGGAACCGACTGCGCCTGCGGCACCGCGGGGGCCGCCGGACTCTGCGGCGCACCGGGAGTCGTCGAACTCTGCGGCACCGCCGGAATCGTCTGTGCCTGCGGCACCGCCGGGTTCGTCTGCGCCTGCGGAGCACCCGGATCCGTCTGCCCCTGCGGCGTTCCCGGGGCTACCGCGGGACGGTCGAGCGACGTGCCCTGCGGAGTGGTCAGACCTGCCTGCTGATCCGGTGCGGCGCCCGGCTGCGGTGCGCCGAGCAGGTAACCCACTACGCCGGTGGTCAGCGCGATGGCGTGCTTGAGCTGCCCATCGGGGGTTTCCAGCAGCGCCGCGTCCTCGGGATTGGCGCCGTTGCCCATCTCGAGGAAGACGACCGGAACGGTGGTCAGCGCGGGCCCGGCGATGTCCTTGCGGGTCTGCAGACCGTCCACCACGCCGCCGTAGTTCGCGGGCGGGAAGCCCGCGTCGCGATATGCGTCGCGCACCGATGTCGACGCGGCCAGACCCGCTCCCGACTGGGCCTGATCGACGATCAGGTTCGGGATGGGCAGTTCCGGAATGATCAGGTGGAACCCGCGATACTGCGCGGGCGCGCTGTCGGCATGGATGCTCACGGCGACGTCCGCGCCGGACTGGCTCGCCGCGCGGGCCCGGTCGTCGACGCAGCCGCCCCAGTTCATGTCGTCCTGGCGGCTCAGCACGACGTGCGCGCCGAGCGTTTCCAGCGAGGTCTTGACGACCTGTGCGACGTTCCAGGTGATGGTGTGCTCGGGAACGCCGTTCATCGTGGTCATGCCGGTGGTCTGGCAGTCCTTGGTGCCGCCGCGGCCGTCGCTGACCTGTCTTGCCAAGTCCTGGGAGTGGTTGGACCCCTGATGGCCGGGGTCGAGAAATATGGTCTTGCCCGCGAGCTTTTGCGACATGTCCAGCGCCGACGGCGCCGCCTGTGCGGTGACCGGGAGCAACCCGGACAGCGTCACCGTCACCGCGGCGGTGACGGCGGTACAGATTCCTGCCTTGATGATGCTTGGCTTCATAGTGCGGTCGGCGCTCCGGGACGGAGCACCCCTCCCTTCCCACTTGTAACACCAAACCCAGTGGTTAACTCTGGCAACGCCTGTATCAGCAAAGCAAGGTGCGTGATCGAAGTGTTACAGCGTGCGCGACGTCCGGCGGTCGAGCTCGCCCGGACAGGTTGCGCAGAGATAGCAGAGCGTAATGCATTCGCGCCGGCGCCACACCGAACGGCACGCCGGAATCGTCGGCGACTTCCCGATAGACGTGGTTACGCACGATGATCCCGGTGACCACCGCGCGGTAGCTGCACCACCGGAAGACCTCGGGCATTCCGTCGGCGAAGCGTATCGGACTCGACGTGTTCGCGCCGTCGGGCCTGCGGGCCGAGCCCGGAGACGGCATCCGGTGCGAATTCCCGGATTCCGGGCACACCACTCGGTCGGTTCTGGTATTCCTTGCCGCGGAGATGCGGGGATCTCGGGTCGGCCGCGCCGGCGGAAGCACCACGACCGTGGACGCGGCGGTAGTACAAGTCAAGGAGAACCGGTATGCGTCCAAGCGCACTCCTCTTCGCGGGAGCCATGAGCTGCGCGGTGACTCTGCTCGCCACGGGGACGGCGGCGGCCGAGCCCGCGAACACCATTTCGCACGACGGCGTCTACTCGGTCGGCGTCGACATCGTGCCCGGAATCTGGGAGGCGCCCGGTACCCCGAACCCGGCCTACGCCTGCGATTGGCGCAGGCTGTGGAAAGTCGAGGGCGACAACACGAACATGCAGTACATCATCGCGAACAATTACACCCGGCTCGGTCCGGTCCGGGTGGAGATCGAACCGACCGACGTCGGGTTCAAGACCGAGAACTGCGGCCCCTGGCGGTTGCTGTCGACACGACCACCGACCGGCTCGTTCGGCGGCTGAGCCGGGCGGCACATCCGGTCGGCGGCATATCGACTCGCCTTCGACAGCGGCTAGGGTCGGCCGCATGACGCGGAACAGGATTCTGATCACCGGCGCGAGCGCGGGCCTCGGGGCCGCCATGGCGCGCGACTTCGCGGGCAGGGGCCGCGATCTCGCGCTGTGCGCCCGCAGGCTGGACGCACTCACCACGCTGCGCGACGAGTTGGTGGCGGCACACCCTGGAGTCACGGTCGCGGTGCGCGCCCTCGACGTGGATGACCACGCCGCGGTGCCGGTCGTCTTCGGCGAACTGCGCGACGAACTCGGTGGCCTGGACCGCGTGATCGTCAACGCCGGGATCGGCAAGGGAGCGCTGGTCGGCAGCGGACGGGCCGACGCGAATCTCGCGACGGCGACGACGAATTTCGTCAGCGCGCTGGCGCAGGCGGAGGCGGCGCTGGAGATCTTCCGCGCGCAGCAGGCCGGACATCTGGTGCTCGTCGCCTCGATGAGCGCGGTGCGCGGGCTTCCCGGCAAGAAAGCGGCCTACTCGGCGAGCAAGGCCGGACTCGCCACGCTCGGTGCGGCCCTGGCCACCGAATTGGCCCGGTCACCGATCGCCGTGACCACGCTGCTGCCGGGTTTCATCGCCACCGACATGGCGGCCGGAGCGGGCGACGCACGGATGGTGGCGCCCCTGGACAAGGGCGTCGCGGCAATGGTGGCCGCCATCGAGAAGGAGCAACGCCGGGCCTGTGTGCCCGGGTGGCCGTGGCGGCTGATCGATCTCGCGCTCCCCCACCTGCCCGACGCCATGGTGGCGCGGCTGAGCTGACCCACCCGTCGCGGACCCGACCTGCGTGACCCGCCTGACCTCGATACGGCCATCACGGAATGCCGCCCACCGCCGCGTTCCCCCGTGCCGACCGACTTCGAACCGACGTGCGGGTCTCCATCGGCACCGGGGTGGGGCTGCGATTACCCGCGAGGTAATAGACTCCACGACCGGCGGCGGGCAAGATCACGGCCATGATCGACGCGACGGGCACCGAGCTGTTCCACCAGACCATGCCGTTCACCGAACGCCTCGGCGTCGAGGTGCTCGCCCACGGGCCCGAGCTGGTCCGCAGCCGCCTGGCCTGGAACGAATCGCTGTGCACGCTCGGCGGCGTGCTGCACGGCGGGGTGCTGATGTCGCTCGCCGACGCCACCGGCGCGGTCTGCGCGTTCCTGAACCTGCCGGAAGGCAAGCAGGGCACCACCACGGTGGAATCGAAGACGAATTTCCTGCGCGCGGTCCGCTCCGGGCATGCCGTCGCGTCGTCGACGCCGCTGCATGCCGGACGCTCGTTCATCGTGGTCGAGACGGTGATCCGGGACGACGCGGACAAGCTGGTCGCGAAGGTCACCCAGACCCAAGCGGTGCTCTAGCCACCGACCGCGCGTGACCCGCTCACCCGGTCGTCGCGCGGACCGCGGGCCACACCCGCGCGAGATCGAGCAGTTGCCGCAGTTCGGTGTCGAAATCCGCCGCGGGCACGGGTAATTGGGCCGTGCTGGATCCGGCCGGCGCCCACCCGGCCTGCCTGGCGCGCGTCGCACACGCCACTTGGTGGGCGTACTCCGTGATCGGGCACCCGGAGCCGGCCGCCGGGACGGGTTCCGGGGCAAAGCGACGCAGATGCAGCAACGCGTCCTGGATCTCCACGGTCATCCGCACGAGACGAGTCGGCGCGTCGGCCCGGTCGCCGACGTCGGGCCGCAGCACGATCTCGGGAACGGCGGCAGTGAGATCCCGCCACAGGGGGTGCAGCCTGCGGCACGCTCGCGCGGCCCGGTCGAGTCCGGCCGCGGACAGCAGCATCCGCACCAGCGGAATGGCGACAACCGTCGCGTCGAGCGCCAGGCACAGGGTGACCGTGGCTTCGACCCTGATCAGATGCATACCCCCGCCCTGCCATCCGGTGATCGCCTGCACCATCGACAGAGCCAGGTTGACACCGAAAAGCATTGCGGCCCAACCTATGGCACCGGAGACCAGTTTCCCCGCCGGGCCGATCCCGCCGGACCGCAGCTCTCGCAGGCACATCCTGGACAGCAGCGAGGTGTTCACCAGCAGCGGAAGGCAGAACGCGCCCCACACCACGAGGCCCTCGACATCTCCCTTCAACTCGACCAACCGTCCCTCGTGCCGCGCCGACGTGCCCGCCAGCAGGATCACCGCGACGCATCCGGCGGCGATCAGGCAGCAGACGCGATGCCTGCGCCAGACCGCGACCGGGTCCGCGTCGAAGGCCCAGATCCGGACGATCCCTTGCAGACACATCGATGACATCACCGTGCAGCCGAGCGCGAGCTGATGCGCGAGGCTCGCCATGCCGGGCGTCATGGTGCAGCGATAGAGCAGCAGACTCAGCAGACCCCACAGGAACAGCCGGTTCACCAATTGATCGACGGTCGTGTCGCGTAAGAGCGACACCCGGCCCGCCAGAACGGCGGCGACGAAGCCGATGACCGGCCACGCGACGAATCCCGAAATCGATGACGACATCGGCGACCTCCCCCACACGAAACTGTCCCCGGCGAACGATACCGTTGCCGTCCGTTCCTGACCGCGCGGATCGAGATCGGCAGGAGCAGGCCATCGAGGTGCGTCATTCCCTCGCCGGCGATTTCGCCGTCCGGAATCACCCACGCGCCCACCGATCAGCCGCATCAACACATTCGAGGCCGATCTCGGCGAATACGCGATCCACACATCCACCCGGGGAAGGTGCGTCTTATTTGTCCGCTTTGCGACATCCCGCGCACGCCGGATGGAAACAGAGCGCGTTTGTGACCGCAGCCAAAACTTCGCCCCCTCGTGCGTCGGATGCCACAGCCGCGCGCTTCGAAGCCAATGCAGAGACCGCGCAGAACATTTAGCGGTTCTCCTGTGGACGTTACGGTGTATCACATAGAGTTTCGGTGACGACACTCACCTCCGACACGCACCTCCCGGCGGGTGCGCCTGCTCTTCGTAGCCCGCGAACGCGGCTCCCCCTCATGCTCTGCCCACCCGTTCGTGCGGCAAGAACGGAGATATCTGTGCGCGATGAACCACGATCAGCTTTCCGGACCGAGCGAATCGATGGTGCATCGATCGAAATCGACATCGCCCCCGCGGCACTGCCGAGACACGGCCGACCATCCCGGCCGCGATCCACGGCTGCCGGACCGGCAGCCCTCGCGGTGACCGCCGCCGGGGCGTTATCGGTCGAGCGGCGGCACCGCCTTCCCGACGACAGCGCACCAGCGGATCTATGCGTCACGGCGTGACCGTGCGGGGAAACGGAAGCGATGAGCAAGCAGACTGCCGGAACAACTGAACTAGCCGTGCGCCCGGCCGCCGGGACGGACACGATGAACACCGCGCTGCGCGATCGCCTGATCGACGCGACCGTCGAGGTGGTGTCGACCGAGGGTCTGCACGCACTCACCGTCCGCCGCGTGTCGCGCATGTGCGGCGTCTCCACGATGGCGGTGTATTCCAACTTCGGCGGCATGCCCGGGCTGATCCGCGCGGCGGGCTCCGCCGGCTTCGCCCAGCTGGCCGAGCGGATGAACGCGGCCGGAGTGAGCGAGGAGCCGATCACCGATCTGCTCGTGCTCGGCCTGGTGTTCCGGGACGAGGCCCAGCGCAGGCCGGAGCTGTTCCAGCTGATGTACGGCACCGGCACGCGCATCGACATGAAGATCAACCGCGGCAATGTGCTCGTGGCCGGGCACGATTCGGAGTTCGAGCACTACGCGGAGACCTTCGACCACGTCGTCGGCGCGGTGCGGCGCGCTCAGGACGCGGGACTGATCGACACTCCGGACGTCCGTTCGGCCGCGGCGCAGCTGTGGATGGGACTGTTCGGCTTCGTGCAGCTGGAGATGGCCGGCCACCTGGGCGACGACGGCTTACTCGAAGTACTGGTGCCCGCGATCGTGAATCTTCTCGTCGGCATGGGCGCCGAACTGGAGACCGTCGGCGCCTCGGCCCTGCTCGCGGTGGAGCGCTTCGCCGATCGGTTCGGCGACTGAACTCCGCGTAGCGGGGGTACCGGTCAGAACGGAAGCCGGGACCGGAACCGCTGGGCGCGTGCCATCGCGCGCTCGGCGGCGCTTCCGCGCGGCGGCATCAGACCCAATTGCAGCAGCATCTCGGTCAGGTCCCAGGTGGCCTGGCTGCGCCAGATCAGCCCGGAGCGGAACTGCCACACGTCGATCACCAGCAGGTCGATTCGCTTGCCGGTCGGGCCGAAACCGGGCGGGTCGATCGGGCCGAGATGGGTGCCGGTCATCCGCCACGGCACCAGGGCGATCCGGTTGTCCGCGGCGAGCGCCGGCGGAAACGGGTTCGTATACGCGACGTCCGGGAACGAGCGCACCGTGTCGGTGACGAACTTCCGCACACCCGCCCGCCCGTGTGCGGGCGCGTCCAGCGAGGGGTCGTGCCAGATGGTGTCCTCGGTAACGCATTTCGCGACCGCCGCACCGTCCCCGCGGTTCCACCCGGCAATGTATCGCTCGGTGAACTCGAGCAACCACGCCGGGCTTTCGACGGGTTCGGCCTCCGCTTCGATACGGAACTGCCCGGTGTTGTACGGATCCACGCCCATCGCCTTTCGCCGGTGCGTATTCGACGAGCCATGGTAGCCACGAATCGAGCCCGTGCTCAACATCTTCGGGCAATCCGGTGCCGAATATAAAGGAATAGTATAGGAATAACGGCGTAATTCGATCGAGTCGAGCGGTCTATAACTGTGTAATAACAGCAGAATAATATCGTCATACCCGCCCTGAACTGCATTGATGGTGGAGTCGTCATTATCTACCGCGCAATGCTTTTCGCCGGCACCCACGCGATTCCTTGTTGACCTCCGCGAATCGGTCCTCCTACCATGGGTGGACACTGACCTCCTACCGCAGAACCACTTCACCTCCGGGCGACGATCGTGGCCGAACAGGTTTACCGGCGTCGCGATTCCGGTTGTCTCCACGCTGATTCGACGACGCCGACGTGAAAACGCCTGTGATTCGAATACCTGAGCACCAGGGGATTTTCCATGCGCGATGTAGCAATTGTCGGTATCGGCTGTCGTTTTCCGGGCGGCATCGAGGGGCCGGACTCGTTCTGGGATCTCGTCGTGCGCAAGGGCGACGGGATCGTGGAGGTACCGTCGGACCGCTGGAACCTCGCGAAATTCTACGACCCGGACCCGGATGCGCCGGGCCGGATGTACACCAGGCACGGCGGATTCCTGACCCAGTCGCTGTGGGAGTTCGACGCCGAGTTCTTCGGCATCTCCCAGCGCGAGGCCTCGATCATGGACCCGCAGCAGCGGCTCCTGCTCGAGGTCGCCTGGGAGGCGCTCGACGACGCGGGGATGGCGGGCCGGGTCAGCGGTCGTGAAGTCGGCGTGTTCGTCGGCGGCTTCATGAACGACAACGCGCTGGTGCGCAGCGGCTCGGTGTCGCGGGCCTCGATCAACAGCCACAGCCCGACCAGTTCCTCGCACACGCTGCTGTCGGCCCGCATCGCGTTTCTGCTGGATCTGCTCGGGCCGACCATGACCATCGACACCGCCTGCTCCTCCTCCCTGGTCGCGCTGCACCAAGCGGTGCTCGCGCTGGAGTCGGGTGAATGCGAGTCGGCGATCGTCGGCGGTGCCAACGCGATGCTGCGGCCCGAGGCGTTCATCTCCATGTGCAAAGGCCGGTTCCTGGCGGTCGACGGCCGCTGCAAGTCCTTCGACGCGGCGGCCGACGGCTACGGCCGCGGCGAGGGCGCGGGCGCCGTGGTGCTCAAACCACTGGGAGCGGCGGTCCGCGATCGCGACCGGATCTACGCGGTGGTGCGCGGCAGCGGGGTCAACCAGGACGGCCGCACGCTGGCCATCCCGGTGCCCAACCCCGTCGCGCAGGAGGCACTGGCCCGGCGGGTGCGCAGGCTGGCGGGCATCGACGCGCACGACATCCGCTATGTGGAGGCGCACGGCACCGGCACACCGGTCGGCGACCCGCTCGAATTGGCCGCTCTGGGCGCGGTGTACGGCGCGGTCGACGGCCGCGACGAACCGCTGCCGGTCGGCTCGGTGAAGAACAACATCGGGCACACCGAGGCCGCCGCGGGCGTCGCGGGCGTGATCAAGGCCGCGCTGACGTTGCACCACGGCGTCATCGCACCGCAACTGCGGCTGGACAACCCGAATCCCGAGATAAAGTTCGACGAACTGCGAGTACGCATCCCGCTGGAGACCGAGCCGCTGCCGAACGACGACGGCCGGGCCGCGGTGGCGGTCAACAGCTTCGGTTACGGCGGCACCAACGCCCATGCGATCCTCACCCGCGCGCCCGAAGCGCTCGCGCCCGCCGACGAGTCCGCGCGCGGGCCGATCACCGTGCTGCCGCTGTCGGCCCGCAACGAGACCGCGTTGCGCACGATGGCCACTCAGCTGCACGGCCTCACCGAGACGGCTCCCGTCGACGCGATGACCGAGGCGGCGTGGACGCGGCGCGCGCACCATCCGCTGCGCGCCGCGTTCGCCTACCGCGACACCGGCGAACTGCGTTCCCAACTGGCCGATTTCGCCGTGGGCGCGGGCAAGTCACCCGCTCGCGCGCTCACCGACGGATCCACCCGTCCGGTGTTCGTGTTCAGCGGCATGGGCCCGCAGTGGTGGGGCATGGCCCGCGGCCTGCTCGACGCCGACGGGCATTTCGCCGCCGCGGCGCGGGCGATCGACGAGGTCTTCCGCGAGATCGCGGGATGGTCGATCCTCGAGGAACTCTCGCGCCCCGAAGCGGATTCGCGGATCACCGGGACCGCGTACGCGCAACCGGCGAACTTCCTGGTCCAGGCCGCGCTGGTGGCCGAACTCGCCGAACTCGGCATCCACCCCGCCGCGGTGGTCGGCCACAGCGTCGGCGAAGTCGCCTCGGCCTACGCGTCCGGCTCGCTGTCGCTGCGCGACGCGCTGCTGGTGAGCTATCACCGCGCCCGGTTGCAGGCCACCACCGCGGGCACCGGCGGCATGCTCGCCGTCGGACTGTCCGACGAGCAGATGCGCGAGCGCCTCGCGGGCGTGCCGGGCGTATGCGTCGCGGCGATCAACAGCCACTCCGCGGCGACGTTGTCCGGCGGCCTGGCCGAATTGGACCGTATCCGAGCCGAACTCACCGAAGAAGGCGTCTTCGCCAAGGCGCTGCGCGTCGAAGTGCCCTACCACAGCCACCTGATGGACCCCATTCTCGGCGATCTCACCACGGCGCTGGCCGGGCTCGCGCCGCGACCCGCGCAGGTGCAGATCTGGTCCACCGTCACCGGTCGCGAACTGTCCGGGCCCGACTGGGACGCCGAGTACTGGTGCCGCAACGTGCGCGAGCCCGTACGGTTCGGCGCGGCCGTGGACAGCCTGCTCGACGCGGGCCACCGGGTCTTCCTCGAGGTGGGGCCGCACCCGGTGCTCAGCGGCAATATCAGAGAGGCGTTCGTGCGCCGCGGCCTCGACGGCGCGGCGATCAGCACCCTGTCGCGCGACGCCGACGACCACGACAACCTGCTGCGCGCGGTGGGCGAGCTGTACCAGGTGGGCGGGCTGGACACCACGCACGCGCCCGGCGCGGCGGAGACGCCCGCCGCGCACCTGGACCTGCCCCGCTACCCGTGGCAGCGCCGCACGCTGTGGTCCGAGGACCCGGCGATCGAGGCGGACCGCATGGGCGCCGTGGACGGCTACATCATGCTCGGCCAGCGCACCGCGGCTTCCGCGCCGGAATGGGAAGTCGAACTGTCGGTGGCCGCGCTGCCGTGGCTGCCCGATCACGTCGTGGACGGGTCGGTGGTGCTGCCGGGTGCGGCCTATCTGGACGCCGCGCTCAGCGCTGTCGCGGTACGGACCGGTCGCACCGCCTTCGGGCTGGAGTCGGTCCAGTTCGTCGCGCCCCTGATCATCGGCAGGCACGACGTGCCGGTACTGCGTCTCACGGTCGAGGAGACCACCCACCGGTTCACCCTGCGCTCGCGCGCCGCCACCGCGACCACCTGGACGGTCAACGCGCACGGCAGGCTGGTCGAAGCGGACGTCGACGCGCGCACCGTCGACCTCACCCCGGCGGCGGACGCGGTGCAGGTGAGCGCGGCGACGCTGTACGACGGCCTCGCCGCACACGGTTTGGCCTACGGGCCGAGTTTCCGGCTGATCACCGGCGCCCGCGTCGGTGCCGACTCCGTGCTGGCCCGGCTCGATCTCACGCCGCTGACCGGTAGCGCGCCGAGCCTGCCGCACCTGGCCCATCCCGCCGCGGTCGACGCCGCGCTGCAATGCTTCGCCGCCCTGTACGCCCAGACCGCGCGCGGCGCGAGCGTGGTGGTGCCGTCCTCGGTCGCCGGGGTCCGCTGGACCGGGCCGCTGCCCGAGCGAGCCGTCGTGCTGGTCCGCCGGGTGGACGGCGAGCCGCTGTGCGCCGACATCACCATTGCTACACCGGAAGGTGCTGTGGCACTGACACTTTCGGGTGTGCGTTTCGCCCGCCTCGCGGCCGAGCCGGATCTGCACGAGCAGCTCGACGGCCTGTTCTACGAGCCGGTGTGGTCCATCGTCGACGACACCACGGCCGCCGACGAATTCGTGGGCGGCGACGAGTTCCTGCTCGTGGTCAGCCTGGGCAGCACCGTCTCCCAGCGCGCGAAGGAGATCGCCGGCGCGCGCGCCTCCTCGGAGATCCTCACCCTGGAACCGGAGGAGGCGGGTGCCTCGGATCGTGTCCTCGCCGCCCTGCGCGCCGCCCACGAGCGGCCCGGCATGACGCGCGGCCGGCTCGTCGTGGTGTCCGGCGCCGAACTGGACGCGGTGCCCAATGCCTACGGACTCGCCCTCGTCGCCAAGGCGGTCGGCGAACTGGTGGTCGGCGAGCAGGACGATGCCACGGCGGCCGAGGTGCGCGCGGTGGTGGTCACCGAACAGGCGTTCTGCCTGCCGATCGACGCCTTCGCGCACCCCGCGCAAGCCGCGCTCACCGGCGCCAGGCGCACGCTGCGCAACGAGCAACCCGCGGTGCACTGGCGGCTGGTGGACACCGAACCTGCCACGCGCGCCGCCGACATCATCGAGCAGGTGCTCGGCGACGGACGAGCCGACGAGGTCGCGTTGCGCGCGGGCGCGTGCTGGGCGCTGCACCTGCGCAGATCCCTGCGCGAGCAGCTGGCGGCCTGGGACGAGGCCGCGCCGCTGACCGACCCGGAAAGTTCGTTCCGCCTCGAGATATCGCGCTCACGATTGCTGTCGGATCTGGCCTGGCGCGCGGTCGACCGCGTGGCGCCGGGCCCCGGCGAAGTCGAGATCCGGATGGACGCGGTGGGCCTCAACTACAAGGACGCGCTCAAGGCGCTCGGCGTACTCACCGAGAAAGAGCTGGCCGGAACATATTTCGGCACCGAACTGGGGATGGACGGGTTCGGCGTGGTCGAGCGGGTCGGCCCCGGGGTGACCGAGGTCGCCGTCGGTGACCAGATGTCGGTGTGCGCGCGAGATCTGGTCCGGCGGCACGTCACCCTCCGGCCGGACGAGGGCGCCACCATGCCCCTCGACTACCCGGATTCGGTGCTCGACCCGTGCCACTCCAGCTCGGTACTGCCCTTCCTCACCGCCGAATTCGCCTTCGGCGACCTCGCTCATGTGCGACCGGGCGAGACGGTGCTGGTGCACGGTGCGGCAGGCGGCATGGGCATGGCCGCGGTGCAGGTGGCGGTGCGCCTCGGCGCGCGGGTGATCGCGACGGCCGGCTCGGACGAACGCCGCGCTGTGGCCGCGGCGGCGGGTGCGCACGAGGTGGTCAACTCGCGGTCGGTCAGCTTCGTCGACGACGTGCTCGCGCTGACCGGCGGACGCGGCGCCGATGTGGTCTACAACTCCTCCCCCGGCGAGATCCTCCAGCAGAACTTGCGGGTGGCCGCCGAGTTCGGCCGGGTCATCGAGATCGGCAAGGCCGACATCTACGGCGGCGGCGCGATCGATCTGCGCCCGTTCGACCGGAACCTGTCGTTCTTCGCCGTGGACATGGACCGCGCCCTGGCCGCGCGCCCCGAGCTGGTCCGCCGCGCGGCACGCCGGGCGATGGACGCCCTGAACGGGGGCACCTACGACTACCTGCCCTATACCGCGTTCCCGCTCGCATCGACCACCGAGGCGTTCGAGACCGTGGTCCGGTCCAAGCAGATCGGCCGGGTCGTGCTGGATCTGCGCGAACCGGAACCGACCGTCCTGGTCAAACGGCCGAGTCTGCCGATCGACTCGCAGGCCGGCTACCTGGTCACCGGCGGCTTCGGCGCGTTCGGCCTGGCCACCGCGCGCTGGCTGGTCCGGATCGGTGCGCGGCGCCTGGTGCTGGCCGGGCGCAGCGGCGCCACCACGGACGCGGCCCGCGCCGCGATCGCCGAATTGACCGCCGCCGGAGCGGAGGTCATCGAGGAACGCCTCGACATGTCCGATTACGACGCCGTCGCCGCACTGGTCGAGCGCATTCAGGCGAGCGGGCATCCGCTGCGCGGGGTGTTCCACGCGGCCGGTGTGGTGAACAACCTCGAGGTCCCGCAGATCACCGCCGAGTCGCTGGCGGAGATCTTCGGGCCCAAGGTCGCGGGCGCGATCAACCTGGACACCGCGATCACCGCCGCCGACATCGAACTCGACATGTTCGTGCTGTTCTCCTCGGCCAGCAGCATCGTCGGCATTTCGCCGCAATTCGGTTACGCGGCGGCCAATTCCGTGCTCGACATGATCGCCGCCGTCCGCCGCGCCCGTGGCGCCGCCGCGCTGGCGGTGAACTGGGGCTTCATGAGCGGTGGTGGCGGCATGGCCGACTACGAGGCGGTCAGCCGGTATGCGGAGATGACCGGTTACCGCTCGGTGGACATGGACGTGGCCACCGACCTGCTCGGCGAGTGTCTGCGGCTGGACCTGCCGCAGATCGTGCTGTTCGACGTGGACTGGAGTCAGTGGGCGCTGGCGCACCGCCCGTCCACCCGCACACCGCGTTTCGCCGAGCAGGTGGCGGCGGCGGGCGGCGGCGCGGCGGGCGCGGGCGCGCTGCGGGCGGAGATCCTCCAGCTGGGTCTCGAGCAGCGCGGCGAGGTGGTGGCCTACCTGCTCGCCGAACAGCTCGCCGCGGTGCTCGGCGTCGACGCCGAGACGGTGGACCTCAACACCCCACTGCCCGAACTCGGCATGGACTCGTTGATGGGCATGGAGTTCGGCGCCCGCGTGGTGCAGGTACTCGGCACCCAGCTGTCGGTTCTCGCCGTGATCGGTCTGACGTTGCGCGGGCTCGGCGCGCGAATCGCCGAGCAGATAGCCCAGGAAGAAGAGCGCGCGGCGAGGAGCGAGGACGAATGACCGACAACAACCCGAGGGAGCTGGCCCGCGCGATGCTGGCCAGGCACGCGAGCGGCGAGACGACCGCCGCCCCGGCCACGACCAACGGCGCGCGGACCGCGAACGGGTCCGCCACAGTCACCGCGACCACCGCCAAGGGCAACAGCGTGCCGCGCGGGGTCGCCCACACGTCCTTCCGTGACCATCCCGGCGTGCTGGAGGCGGGGCAGCGGTTCGGGCGGTTCGACGCGTGGGTCGAGCAGGTCGGTCTGATCAACCCGTATTACTTGCCGCACGAGGGCCTCAGCGGTGCGGTGACCAGGATGGCCGACCGAGATGTGGTGAACTTCAGCAGCTTCGGCTACCTGGACCTGGCCGCCGACCCGCGGGTGCGCCACGCCGCCAAGGACGCGATCGATCAGTACGGCACCTCCGCCGCCGCGGTCCGGATCGTGGCGGGCGAACTGCCGATCTATCGCGAACTGGAAGCCGAGATCGCCCGCGTCTACGACACCGAGGCGGCCCTGGTGACCGCGAGCGGTTACCTCACCAATGCCGCCGCGGTCGGATTCCTGCTCGGCAAACGCGATCTCGCGGTCTGCGACGCCCTGATCCACCACAGCGTGGTCTCCGGCACCGAGTGGTCGCGCTGCAAGCGCGTCTCCTTCCGGCACAACGATCCCGAGTCGCTCGAGACGATCCTCAAGATGTCGCGGCGCAGCTTCGACCGGGCCATGGTGATCATCGAGGGCCTCTACAGCATGGACGGCGACGTGGTCCGGTTGCCCGAGATCATCGAGGTGGCCCGGCGCTACGACTGCTCGATCATGATCGACGAAGCGCACTCGTTCGGCACGCTCGGCGCCACCGGGCACGGCGTGCGCGAGTTGTTCGACCTGGCCGGCGACGCCGTGGACGTCTGGATGGGCACCCTGTCCAAGGCGCTCGGCAGCGTGGGCGGTTACCTCGCGGGCAACCGGGAACTGGTCGACGGATTCAAATACGTCGCGGGTGGCTTGAGCATGTACACCGCCGCGCCTGCCCCCTCGGCCATCGGCGCCGCGCTGGCCGGGCTCGAGGTACTGCGCGACGAGCCGGAACGCGTGACGCGGCTGCGGCACAACAGCGAGTACTTCCACCGCCGCGCGAAGGAATACGGCTTCGACATCGGCACGTCGGAGGATTCGCCGATCATCCCCGTCATGACCGGCGCCGACGAACCCGCCGTGCTGGCGGCGCTCGCCATGCTGCAACGCGGCTTCAGCGTGAACGCCATCACCCATCCGGTGGTCCCGGCCGGGGAGGCCAGGTTGCGGTTCTTCATCAACTGCAGGCACACCGAGCAGCACATGGACCAAGCGCTGGCCACGCTGCGCGAGGTGCTCGACGGACTCGCGGACACCGCGGGACAGCAATTCACTCTCGCCCATGAGGAGCAGCACTCGTGAAAATTCCCCTCAACCGATCCCTCCTCCGAAAAGCGGTGGTCCCCGGGGTGGCCCTGCTGCTGATGGGCTCGCTGTTCATTCCCGCGCGGTCGGCGCTGCTGCCCACCTACGACGAGGCGGGCGGGCCGATCGCGAGCAAGTTCGATTTCACCGCGATGCCGATCGCGCTGCCCAAGGGGCTGCCGACCGACCGCAAGATCCGCGAGTTGCGGGAGCCGTACAAGCACCTGTCGGCCTGGATCTCCTCGGTCGGCGCGGCGATCGCGATGAACGACTTCGACGGCAACCGGCTGGCCGACGACCTGTGCGTGGTCGACCCTCGCTCCGATACCGCCTTCATCACGCCGACGCCGGACAGCAACACCGGCCGGTACGAACCGTTCGTGCTCGATCCGAAGCCACTGCCCGCCGACTCCTCCACCGTCCCGTCGGGCTGCATTCCCGGCGACTTCAACGGTGACGGCAGGCTGGACGCGCTGGTGTCCTACTACGGCCGTACGCCCATCCTGTACCTGCAGCGCGCCAACGCGACCCGCTTGGACGCCAGAGCGTTCCGCCCGATCGACATCGTTCCCTCCCCGAATACTCCGGACGGGCACTACGAGGGCGAGCGCTGGATCACCGCGGCGGTGTCGGTCTCCGATTTCGACGGCGACGGCAAGCCGGATATCTACCTGGGCCAGTACTTCAACGACATGGACGTGCTCTCCAAGGAGGGTCAGCTCGGGCTGTGGATGACCGACTCGCTGTCCAATGCGCGCAACGGCGGCAAGGACCGGATCTTCACCCTGGCCTCCGCGAAGTCGGGCGACGAACCGACCGCCGACTACCGCGAGGTGGCCAACCCGTTCCCGATCGGGATGGACACCGGCTGGGCGCTGGCTGCCGCCGCGTCCGACCTCAACGGCGATCAGCTGCCGGAGCTGTACGTGGCCAACGACTTCGGGCGCGACCGCCTGTTCGTCAACCGGTCCACGCCGGGGCGGATCCGCTTCGGTTTCGCCGAAGGCGAGCGCGGCATCACCGAGCCGAAGTCGTATGTGCTGGGCCATGATTCGGACAAGGGCATGGCCGCGGACTTCGGCGATCTGAACGGCGACGGCATGCCGGACCTGTTCGTCAGCAACATCGCCGTGCGCTTCGCGCTGATGGAGGGCCACTTCGCGTTCTACAACACCGCCGAGGACACCGCCGACGCGGCGCGTCAACTGGCCGACGGCACAGCGCCGTTCAAGAACCGCGCGACGGACGTCGGACTGGCCTGGGAGACCTGGGGGTGGGACGCCAAGATCGACGACTTCGACAACGACGGCCGCAACGAAGTGGTCCAGGCCACCGGCATGATCAAGGGCGACACCAACCGGTGGCCGCAGATCCAGGAACTCGGCACCATGAACGACAACCTGACCAAGTACCCGTGGTCCTGGCCGGTCATCACCGAGGACGCCGATCTGGCAGGCAGCGATCCGGTGGGCTTCTTCAGTCGCGGTGACGACGGCAAATTCGCCAACCTCACCCATGCCCTCGGGATGGACACCCCCGTCCCCTCGCGCGGTATCGCCGTGGGCGACACCTCCGGCAACGGCGCGCTGAGCTTCGCCGTCGCGCGCCAGTGGGGTGATCCGACCTTCTACCACAACAACAAGGCAAACAACGGCCAGTTCCTCGGTCTGAAGCTGTTCAAGCAGGCCTGGGAGGGCACGGCGACCACGAACACCATCGCCGGTCTTCCCACGCAGGGCGTTCCCGCGGTGGACGCCCAGGTCGAGGTCCGCACGCCGGACGGTCGGTTGTTCATCGGCCACCTCGACGGCGGCAGCGGGCACACCGGGAAGCGGGCCACCGAGGTGCACATCGGCCTCGGCGACATCGACCCGGCCGCCCCGCTGAACGTCGTGCTCCGCTGGCGGGAGACCAACGGCACCCCGCACGAAGAAACCCTCCAGCTCGCGCCGGGCTGGCACACCGTGAACCTCGCCTCGAACGCGCAGGAGGTCAAGCAGCGATGAGCGACAACGACAACACCGATCCGGGCGAGGCGAAAGCCGCGTCCAACGGCCATCACGAAACCCAGGCGGCCGACGGCAGCGCCGCCGACGGCGGGCCCGAGGGCAACGGCGTGGCCCCGGAGAACGATC
This sequence comes from Nocardia sp. NPDC057455, assembly GCF_042802775.1. Lineage (NCBI taxonomy): Bacteria > Bacillati > Actinomycetota > Actinomycetes > Mycobacteriales > Nocardiaceae > Nocardia > Nocardia sp. NPDC057455. The sequence goes on from NZ_JBHVDM010000062.1 coordinate 31,854, forward strand.
CGGCCGCCACGGCGGGTAACGGCAACGGAACCAGCGTTACGGCAGCCGAACGCATCTCGGCCGTGCAGCGCTCGGGCACCGAGTTCGCCAAGGAATGGGTGGAGAAGCCCGCCGCGACGAAAGACACGCGCTACCTGGCGTTGCGCAACTTCGCCATCTCGATCACGATCTTCAACCTGATCGGATTCCCGCTGCTGGGCTTCGAGCAGCCGTTCCTCTGGCCGTTCATCGCGCTGGCCACCGCGTACTCCACCGAGATCGGGCTGGAAGTCCTCGCGGCGTGGGCGTACAAGCGACCGCCCGCCTTCCGGGGCCGTGGGCCGCGTGGGTTGTTCGAGTTCCTGCTGCCCGCGCACATCACCGGCCTGGCGTTCAACTTCCTGACCTTCGCGCACGACAAGCTGTGGCCGGTCGTCTTCGGCATCGTGGTCGCGGTCGGCACGAAATGGGTTTTGCGCGCCAAGATCAACGGCAAGATGCGCCATTTCATGAACCCGTCGAACTTCGGGGTCGTGGTGTGCTTCCTGGTGTTCCCGATGATCGCGGTGGCGCCGCCGTACCACTTCACCGAATACATCACCGGCCCGGCGGACGCGCTCATCGTGCTCGGCCTGCTGATGACCGGCACCATGCTCAACGCCAAACTGACGCTGAAGATGCCGCTGATCATGGCGTGGGTGAGCGCGTTCGCGCTGCAGGCCATCGTGCGCGGGCTCGTCGAACCGAACGTCTCGATCCTGGGCGGTCTGAGCGTGATGACCGGTCTGGCGTTCGTGCTGTTCACCAATTACATGGTCACCGATCCGGGTACCACGCCGTCGGGCAAGAAGCAGCAGATCATGTTCGGTGGCTCGGTCGGCATCATGTACGGCGTGGTCACCGCGCTGCACATCTCCTACGGCCTGTTCATCGCGCTGGTCATCGTCTGCGGCGCGCGCGGCGTCTACTGGTGGGTGCGCGGCATCGCCGAGTGGTGGGGGCAACGCGGCGCGACGCCCGGCGCGGCGGAGCAGCCCGTGGTGGCCGACGACCTGGAGGCCGACATCGCACGTGAACCCGAGCCCGCGAAGGAGGCTGCCCGCTCATGATCGACAGCGCCGAGCTGTGCGGGCTCGGCGTTTCCACCATCGGTGCCACCGTGGTCACCACCGGGTGGCCACGGCCGCACGGCATGACCGCCGACGCGTTCACGTCCGTCTCGCTGGATCCCCCGCTGATCCTGGTGTACGTCGCCCACACCGCACGCCCACACCGGGCGATCCACGAGGCGGGCGCGATCGCCGTTTCGGTGCTGCCTGCACACCAGGAGCCGGTGGCCCGATACTTCGCCGACTCCGCGCGCCCGACGGCAGCGCGCAATCCGACCGGGTCGAGTGGTTGCCCGGCCCGCACACCGCGGCGCCGATGCCGGCGAACGCGGCCGCGGGCTTAAAAATGCGATCTCCACAACGATGCCCAAGATTCCTCCGACGATTGGAGAACCCCATGCCCTCGCCGTTGGGTCCGCTGCGCGCGGCCCTCTTCGTCCCCAGTCCCGCCGGTGTCCGCAGGGTGCTCAGCGGATTCGAGCAGCCCGACCAGCACACCGCGCTCGAACTCGAGCAGGTGACGATGCACCTGGTCGGCGGTATCGACTCCGCGGTCCGCAGCTCGGACAACGACGAGCTGATCGCCGCGCTGCTCCAGGTGCCGCCGAAGTATCGCGGGTTCGCTTACGAGGGCGCCGCGGTCGGCCTCACCGCCGTCGACTCGCTCTCGCCGGGCCGGCGCGCCGCCGAACTGATCGACGGCCCGGCCAGTGACTACGCCCTGACCATGTATGTGGGTGTCGGCCTCGCCATGGCGAAGATCCCGAAGCTCCGGTGGAAGAAACTGTTCCCGCAGCACCCGCTGTTCCGCTGGCTTGCCATCGACGGGTACGGGTTCTACAAGGCGTTCTTCCAGATGCAGCGCTACGTGCGGGACAAGCACGTCGAGACCCGCTACCCCGGCTGGCTCGGTGACCGGGACAACCTGAAGCGCATCGCGGATCAGGGCATGGGCCGTGCGCTGTGGTTCATCGGCGGCGGCAGTCCGGCCGGTGTCGTACGGCTGATCGGCGAATTCGCGCCCGAACGGCACGCCGATCTGTGGAGCGGCGTCGGCATCGCCGTCACCTTCGCAGGCGGCGTGGAACCCACTGCCATGGAGGAACTCTGGGACGTGGCCGGACAGTTCCGGCCACAGCTGTCGCTCGGCTCGGCCATGGTCGCGCGCATCAGGCAGCAGACCAACAGCGTCAACGAGCACAGCGAGGCAGCCGCGCAGGTCTTCTGCGGGACCAGCGTCGCGAAGACCGATGCGCTGATCGAGAGTTCGCTCGACGACCTCCCCGACGACGGCACCTCCGGCACCTATCTGTTGTGGCGGGATCGGATCGCCGACATCGTCACGGCGAGCCGGGCCTGAGGGTCACCGCGATGGCACGGGTCAGGGACTGGGCCGGCAAGCACGTCATCGTCACCGGCGGATCGGAAGGGATCGGCGCCGCGGTGGCGGAGGTCTTCGCGCGGCGTGGCGCGCAGGTCTCGCTCATCGCGCGCCGGAAGATTCCGCTGCGCGACACCGCGAAACGATTGGGTGCGGACCGGGCCACCGCGGACGTGACCCGCCCGGATCAACTCGCCTCCGCCATCGCGGAATTGGAGCAGCGCAATGGGCCGTGCGATGTCATCGCCTGCTGCGCGGGACTCACGCTGCCCGGACGGTTCCTCGAAGTGGACGCCGACGAGTTCGAGACGCAGATGTCGGCGAACTATCTCGGCGCGGTGCACGCGGTGCGCCGGGTGCTGCCGGGCATGGTGCAGCGGGGCGGCGGGAAGATCCTGCTGGTCAGCTCGACTTCGGCGTTTCTCGGGATCACCGGTTACACCGGTTATGGACCCACCAAGGCGAGTATCCGGCAGCTGGCGTTGTGCCTGCGCTACGAGGTCGAGCCGAAGGGCGTGGACGTCACGGTGATCTATCCGGCCGATACCGACACGCCGGGGCTGGCGATGGAGAACCAGCGAAAGCCGGTGGAGACCAAGGCGATCACCGGGTCGATCGAGCCGATGTCGGCGCGACGGGTCGCCGAGGCCGCGGTGCGGGGAGTCGAACGCGGACACCACCACATCGCCCTCGACCCTCTGACGCGGTTCTTCCTGGCCTGGGCGAATCTGCCCGAGGATCTGGCGCGACCGTTCATGCGCCGCACCATCGAGAAGGCGCTACGCGGCAACTGAACACCCGACCACGCGAAAGGCCCGCCCGCACATCGGATAGTGATGCGCGAGCGGGCCTTTCGCGTATCACCCGACGATGACGACCACGCAGGCCGCGATGAAGAGCAGCTGAACCAGACCCCGCAGCGGCAGCGGCATGGTCTTGATGCCCAGTTCGGCGCGGGCGGCGCGGACGTTCGCCGGGAACAGCGCCACCAACAGTGCGATCAGGCACGCCGCGGCCAGGGCGGCGGTGGCCGGGATCAGCACGCCGACCGCGCCCGCCAATTCCAGCACGCCGGTCAGCGTCACCAGCGCGGGCGCGTTCGGCAGCCGCGGCGGCACCATGGCGATCAGGGCGTCGCGGCGCGGCTGGAGGAAGTGCGCGCTCGCCGTGAGGGCGAGCATCGCGGCCAGGCCGAGTGCTGTCGCGTACGCCCACGCATCGAGCAGGCCGTTGCCGGTCAGCCAGCCGATGAGCCGGGCGAGTGCGGTGACGGCGACGAGGACAACCAGCGGGGCCATCGGGTCTCCTGTGCATCGAGAGCAAATCTTGACAGTGGAAAGATTAAGCTCGCCGCCGCAAACTTGTCAACGTCTAGATGATCGGTCACCATCGAGGCATGGCGAAGGACGGCTACCACCACGGAGATCTCCGCTCGGCGCTGCTGACCGCGGCCGCCGAGCGAATCGCCGCCGACGGCGTCGACGCGCTCTCGCTGCGCAACCTGGCCCGGCACGCGGGCGTCTCGCACGCCGCGCCCGCCCACCACTTCGGCGATCGAGCCGGACTGCTCACCGCCTTGGCCACCGAGGGTTTCGAGCTGCTGGCCGAACAGCTCGCGCGAGCGGGCGAGGACTTCCGCGAGGTCGCGGTGGCATACATTCGCTTCGCGCGCGAGCACCCCGGACACTTCGACGTGATGTTCCGGCACAGCCTCTTGCACGCGGAGGACGCGGCTCTGCGCTCCGCGCGCGAACGTTCCGCGCTGGCGCTGCGCGCCGGCGTCTCGGACATCCAGCCGGGCCACAGTCGCGACCGGCAGCAGGCGACCCAACTCGCCGCCTGGTCCCTGGTGCACGGCTTCGCTTCGCTGTGGCGCGAAGGGGCACTGCATAATTCATCACTGGCCGCCGATTCCGACCCGGAGGCCCTGGCCCGCAAGATGTTGTCCACCATCCGGTTCGACTGACCGGAAACCGGCTTGCGCCCAGCCGCCACCGTGCTATCCAGAGACCCGGAAGGAGCGGGCGGCCACCCCCAGCTGCCATCGACACATGGACATCCACGCCTACCCGACCGAGGCGACCACACCGGTGGACCCGACCGAAGCACACCGGATCGCCGAGGACCACTTGGCCAACGGCGACTATGCCGATCGCGCAATCACCTACCACCTGACCGAATTCGACATCTGCTTCGTCGCCGTCGCCACCTTCCCCCGCCCACCGCAGGCCGATCCGGACAGCCCGCCGGTGATCGTCGGTGGTTCGGTCTGCGTCATCGACAAGTCCACCGGCGCGGTCTCCTACTGGCCGACCTACCCGGCCGACCTGGTGGCCGAGCAGTACGCGGCCGCGCTGCGAGACGGTCGCCTGGTGATCGAGGACGGCTGGCCGGAGGACGACGACGAGCCACCCTCCGCGTGACCGGGCGGTCCCGATCGCCCTATGGACGACCTCGGCCCAACCCACCCGCCAACAGTGCTCGGACCAGATCGCCACCCAGGGCGCCGAGACACTGCCGGTCGCCGAGGACAGCGCCTATCGCGTCGAAACAGCGGCAGGCCGCACCGCCTTCATCACCGGCCTATCCCTCGACAACGCTGTGCACGCGTACACGGCCTCGGCATCCGTCTGGTCCGCCACGCCGTAGACGACGCCCGCGACCGATCCCCCTCCGCACAGGACGAAGTGGGTCTCTCTGTCGAGGGTGGCGGGACCGCCGCGGTTCAGAATGCGGGCTGGGCAGGGAGGTCCGGGTTCGGGTTCGGGGCGGGTTCGCCCGCGTCGGGGACCTCGGTGCCGCGCAGCGAGGTGCCCGCGGTTTCGCGCAGGTAGTTCCAGGCGACCAGGCCGATGAGAGACGCGCCGACCATGTAGAGGGCGGGGAACAGCGTCCAGCCGGTGGCCTCGATGACGGCCTCGTTGATCAGCGGGGCAGTGCCACCGAAGGCCGCGGTGGAGACGTTGTAGGCCAACGCGAAGCCCGCGTACCGGACGTGGGTCGGGAAGATCGCGGGGAAGGTGGAGCTGATGGTGGACAGCTGCGGCACGTACAACAGGCCGAGCACGATGAATCCGATGATCGCCCACGCGGTGCCCTGCCCCATCAGCCAGTACATCGGCACTGCCAGCACGGCGAGACCCACCAGGGAGAACAACCACATCGGGCGGCGCCCGACACTGTCGGACATCCTGCCGAAGAATGGCAGCACCACCATCATCACCAACTGCCCGACCAGCATCATCGCGGTGGTGGCCGACTCCCCCATACCGATGGTTTTCTGTAGATAGGTGGGCTGGTAGGTGAGCAGCGTGTAGTTCACCACGTTCAGCGCGACCACCAGTCCGGCCAGCGTGAGGGTCTCGCGCCGGTAGGTGGTGAGCACTTCGCGCAGGCCGCCGGGCGGACGCTTGTGCTCGGCGACCTCGGTGAACACCGGGCTCTCGTCCAGCTTGGCCCGCAGGTACCAGCCGGTCAGGCCGAGCGGGATGGCGATCAGGAACGGGATGCGCCAGCCCCACTCGTGCATGGTGTCCGAACCGAGGGCGAGCTGGCAGGCAAGCACGGTCGCGGAACCGCCGACGAAGCCTGCGAGGGTGCCGAACTCCAGGAAGCTGCCGAGGAAACCGCGTTTGCGGTCGGACGCACACTCGGCGAGGTAGGTTGCCGCGCCGCCGTATTCGCCACCGGTCGAGAAGCCCTGCACCACCCGAAGCAGGATGAGCAGGACCGGGGCCAGCACACCGACGGACGCGTGGGTGGGCAGTACGCCGATGGCGCCGGTGGCGGCGGCCATGAGCAGGATCGTGGTGGCCAGCACGGCTTTGCGGCCGATCCGGTCACCGAGCGGTCCCCACACCATGCCGCCGAGCGGCCGCAGGACGAACGAGATCGCGAAGCCGAGCATGGTGCCGAGCGTGCCGAGTTCCCCGGGGAAGAAGGCATCGGTCAGGTACGTCGCGGTGGCGGCGTAGACGCCGTAGTCGAACCATTCCGTCGCGTTGCCCATGGCGGAGGCCGCCACGGAACGCCGCAGCGGGAAACTCTGCGATGTTCGGTCGGTCACGTGCACGTCCTCTCCAGTCCGTCCACGGACCTCGGTTCGTTCCACCTCGGGCTGGACCGGAGGTGTGGCACGAAACAAACCGATACCCAGGATCAGCCCCCCGCAAACAGTCCCGGATCCTAGAACGCGAGGAAAAGGTCACTCTGACCTGCAACTATCCAACCAATAGTGATGCCGGTCACAGTGACTCGCATTCACGACCGCCAATCAGTGTGTATCCGCGGCCGGGGCACCGACCGCCGGTCGCTCACCGGTGATCATGCCCGTCCCAGCATGGCGGCGATGCCGGCCGTGACTTCACGTGCCAGGGCACCGCCGACCGGAGCGTGACGACTCAACAGCCGGTACCGCATGGCTCCGAACGCGAAATCCAGCACGAGAGCCAACGGCACCGGCCCCGGAAGATTCGCCGTCGTCCACACCCCCGCCGCAGCAGCGTATGCGAGGCGGCACGGCGCGGGCCGATCTCGATTGTTGGCGCCGAAACAGCGCCCCGAACTACAGCGGCGTCACGTACGCGCCCGCGATGCCGCCGTCGACGAGGAACTGCGACGCGGTGATGAAGGAGGAATCGTCGCTGGCGAGGAAGGCGACGGCGGCGGCGATCTCCTCGGGTTCGGCGAACCGGCCGAGCGGCACGTGCACCAGACGCCGCGCGGCGCGCTCGGGATCCTTGGCGAACAGTTCCTGGAGCAGGGGCGTGTTCACCGGGCCGGGGCACAGGGCGTTCACCCGAATGCCGTTGCGGGCGAACTGCACGCCGAGTTCCCGGCTCATCGCCAGTACGCCGCCCTTGGAGGCGGTGTAGGAGATCTGCGAGGTCGCCGCGCCCATCACCGCGACGAAGGACGCGGTGTTGATCACCGAGCCTTTACCGCGCTCGAGCATGTGCCCGATGGCGTACTTGCTGCACAGATACACGGAAGTCAGATTGACCTCCTGGACGCGCCGCCACGCGTCGATGCCGGTGGTCAGGATCGAGTCGTCCTCCGGCGGGGAGATGCCCGCGTTGTTGAACGCGATGTCCAACCCGCCGTAAGTGTCCACCGCGGTCTGGAACAGCGCCTCGACCTGGGCCTCCTCGGTGACGTCCACTTGGACGTACCGGCCGCCGACCTCGTCGGCGGCCGCCGCACCGGTCCCGGTGTCGATATCCGCGACCACGACCTTCGCCCGTTCCGCCGCGTTGCGTCTGAAAGTGGCCTGACCGATACCGCTCGAGCCGAGGGTGTTTTAGGTGTGTGGATGATGTATTCGGTGCATGGTTTGTGGTG
>NZ_JBHVDM010000063.1:0-39482 GCF_042802775.1 Nocardia sp. NPDC057455
ACCGAGACTCGCGACTGCGTCGCATGCGCTTCGGTCACTCGAACCCGAGACGGGCCGCGAACGGTGCTCGTAAGACTCGCACTCGAGGGGGCTGGGAGTGTGATCGAAGGGGAGGCTCTCCGTCGCGGCCCACAATGCACCGGCCGGGGCTGCGCCGGACGACCAGCACCGGGTAAGACCGGCGGATATCGCCCACGCTCGGGCCGGTCGAGCATGAGGTGGGCCGCGATTGTGGCTACGCTGCGCCTGCGCACTCACGGTCGGCGATTTCCGTTCGCGTGTACATTGCCGATGCGGAGAGAAGACCGGGCGCTGACGGCTCGACACCCTCGCGCGGAGGAACTCGCCACAGGCACATCGCCGAAGAGGCCACCGCCGGCGCCCCCGCTACCGGCCGGGCGCTCCCGTGCTGTTCTCGGCGGCGATCATGCCCTCGGCCTCGGCGCACTGCTCATCTTCCCCGGACGGACAGCAGGCCGTTCATCTTTCCCGCCGGGCGGCAGCAGGCCGTGAATTGTCCGCTCGGTCCCGGATCGGCGGTGCCGGACTCCGCGCGTGTGCGGAGACGAATGGTCCCGGCGACACAACGGATCCCACGCGGGTGAGAAGCGGCGGGTGCGCCGTTATTCTCCAGAGATGGCCCGAAGTTGGAACACCCTCGGCAAGCAGATCGGTCTGATCGCGAAACAACAGGGTCCCAAGATCGTCAAGCAACAGGGTCCCGGGCTGGTCGACCGGCTGGTGGGATCGCTGGCCCAGCGGCGCGCGACCGGTGTCACGGTGCGGCCAGCCGCGTCCAGGCCGGTTCCGACCGCCGAGCGGGCCCGGCAGATCGTCTACTCGCCGCAACTGGACGGCCGTGCCGATCCCGGGGAGATTGTCTGGACCTGGGTGCCGTTCGAAGAAGATCCGGGCAACGGCAAGGACCGGCCCGTGCTGGTGGTCGGCCGCGACCGTCGCACGCTGCTGGGCCTGATGTTGTCGTCGAATCCGGAACGCGCCTACGACCACAACTGGATCGGCATCGGTAGCGGAGCGTGGGACCACGACGGCCGCCCCAGTTGGGTGCGGCTGGATCGGGTGCTCGACGTGCCGGAGGCGGGCATCCGCCGGGAGGGCGCGATCCTGCCGCGCAAGACCTTCGATCTGGTGGCCCACCGGCTCTGCGCCGAATACGCCTGGCACTGAGCGACGATCTCTCGCGCTCGGGCCGACCAGGATCGCCACGCTGCTCACCGACGTCGGTTTCCTGCTCTCGGCCTCGGTCACCTCGGTATGCGACGGGCCGCAGGAGCGTACGGCGAGCTGACCGCCCGACCTCGCCCCCAGGCCGTCAGGAGATCATCTCGCGGGAACGGCCGAACAGCAGGCCGTACAGCAGTGCACCGAGAGCGCCTCCGATCAGCGGGAACACGATGAACGCCCAGACCTGCCCCATCGCACCGTCCTGGTAGGGCGCCACGGCCAGACTGCGGGCGGGGTTGACCGAGGTGTTGTCCACCGGGATCGACACCAGGTGGATCACCGCCAGCGTGACGCCGATGGACAGCCCGGCCAGCGGCACGTCGGAGATCTGGTCGGTGGACGACAGCACCACGAAGACCAGCAGCGCCGTCAGCATCACCTCGACGATGATCATGGCGGCCACCCCGTACCCGTTCTGCACCACTACCTCCCCGAGCGGTCCCCGGATCGCCGACGGGCTGTGCTTGCCCCAGCCGTTCGCGCCGAGCCCGTCGACCGGCCGGTCGTAGGACGGCAGGTTCTTGGCCAACGCGAACAACACGAGACCGGCGAGAAGTCCGCCGATCAGTTGCGAGATCACATATCCCGCCGCGGACACGCCGCTGAGCCGGCCGAGCAGCAGATGCCCCACGGTCACCGCCGGGTTGACGTGGCAGCCCGAGATCGGCCCGATCGAGTAGACCAGGAACATCAGCGAGAGGCCGAAACCGAGCGCGACGCCCAGCGGACCGACCTTCTCCCCCGCCAGCACCGCGGTGCCGACACCACCGATCACCAGGACGAAGGTACCGAGCGCCTCGGCGGCCCATTTCTTGCTCTCTGGGATCGGTTTGTTCTCGACAGCCTCTTCGACTACTTCCTGGGCCGTTGGAGACATCTGTCCACCTTCCGCGTGCCGGACATGCGCTCGGACTGGTCGTGGTACCGCTTCGACAACAGAGCCGCTCGAAGATCAACGGTTGCTCTGAGGACGCTACGCGAGTCGAGTGATCTCTACAACGACTTCGAGGTCGGTCGGGAAGCCTCCGGAGAAGGGCCGGTCAAGGGTCGCGCGCCACGCGTGGATCATCGCCCTCGCAGGGGGAAACGCACTGTTCGAAAGGGGTGTTTCCGGCTCACCCAGTGACTCCCCAGCATGCGCCGATTCCGCCTCGACAGCGTTGTGCGATTCTCCGGTGCCCGTAGTTAGCCAAGGATGCACACCCTCGGGACGTCAGCTGCGCGGCTGCCAAGCGTTCACACACCTGGCGCGGCCTGTGGAGTGCAGTGAACTCCGATATCAGTGGGCTTGCTTCGGACGGAACTCTGATTGCCTGACGGGTGAGAGGCCGACGGCGGCGACGCGAACGGCCGGGTGTCGATTTCGCGCGCCGGACGGCGACTGGTAACCTCGACCTTCGGCGCTGCGTTACCCGTCCACCTCGGGTATGTCGCGCGCTCGGCGAACTTTCCCAGGACAGACCAACCAGACAGGAACACGAGGAACCGGCGTGGCCAACATCAAGTCCCAGCTGAAGCGGATTCGCACCAACGAGGCGGCGCGCAAGCGCAACCAGTCGGTCAAGTCCGCGTTGCGCACCGCCATCCGCAGCTTCCGCGAGGCCGCGGCCACCGGCGACAAGGATGCCGCCGCCGCGCGGCTGCAGTTCGCCAGCCAGAAGCTGGACAAGGCCGCCGCGAAGGGTGTCATCCACGCCAACCAGGCCGCCAACAAGAAGTCGGCCCTGGCGCTGGCCTTCAACAAGCTCTGATCCACCGGTACCGCACGCCGGTACCGCATTTGTGCTGTGACGCAGCCGCCGTGGCCTCGACGACCACGGCGGCTTTTGTCGTGCCCGGTTGGCAACTTGGTCTCCAGTGCCGCTCTACCTGGGGTTTCGGGATTCGGGCCGCGCCGTGTCAGAGGTTCCAGCTACCATTCCGCGCATGGTAACCGTGTATGCCAATCAGACGGTCGTTCGCGCCGAGGATCTGCCGGATGTGATCCGCGCGGCCGAGGTGCTCGGATTCGGACTGAAGATCGAGAATGTGCTGGTTCCCGACGAGGACGGCGGTTACTCGTTGGAGTGGATCGTCACGCGCGACGAGGACGTGCCCGCCTACGAGGAGTGGGACGGCCGCTACGAGGACGCGGACGACGACGGTGAGCTGGTGCTGAGCTCCGCGGAATAGTCCCTGGTCACGGCACATCCAGGGTGGCGGCGAGCCGGTCCAGCGCCGTCTGGGAATCCGCGTCCGCGGCGCGGTAGATGATGATCCGCTGGTCGGGATCCTGCACGGGCATCAGCACCTCGTAGCTGACGACGAGCGGACCCACCAGCGGATGCCGCAACGGCTTGTTCCCACGTCCCTGCACCCGCACGTCGTGGCGCGCCCACGCCTGCTCGAACTCTGCGCTGTGCGCGGCGAACTCGGCGATCAGGTCGGCCAGTGCCCGGTCGTCCGGGTGCGCGGCCCACGCCGCGCGCAGATCCGCGATGCCCTCACGAATGATGCGTTCCCGCTCGACATAGAAATCTCGCATGCTCGGGTCGAGCAGGCACAGCCACATGGAGTTTCGCTGCCGCTCCGGTAGCGCACCGAAATCGGTGATCAGCGCCGCCATCTCCCGATTCCAGGCCAGGATGTCGTAGCGGTGGTTGACCAGCATCGCGGGCAGTGGTGACAGATCGCGCACCAACATGGCCAGTGCGGGCGCGGGCGCGGTGCTCGGCTTACCGTGATCCGGCTGCCGCTGCAGCGCCAGATCGAACAGGTAGGCGCGCTCGTCGTCGTTCAGGCACAGTGCCCGAGCCAGCGCGTTGAGCACCTCCACCGACGGCCGCAGGCCACGTCCTTGCTCCAGCCGCACGATGTAGTCGGTGCTCACGCCCGCGAGTTCGGCGACCTCCTCCCGCCGCAGCCCCGGTGTCCGGCGCGCCTGCCTGCGCTGCGGCAAACCGAGATCGTCCGGCGTCAACCGCTCCCGGCGAGCACGCAGGAAGACGCCCATCTCCTGCACTCGATCCGCGCCGCTCCCGCGACCTGCGCGATCACGGGGGGTGCCACCGCCCGGCCCGGCATCGCGCCGCGGAGTCGCGCCGCTCCGGGGCTCTCCGGGACTACGCGGGCGGCCACCCTCGGGCCCGATATCGCTGCGCGCGGTCGAATCCGCGCCATTGCCGGGCCCGCCGGGACTACGTGCGCCGTCGCCGGGCCCGGCATCGCGGCGCGCGGTCGAATCCATGCCGTTCCCGGGCCCGCCTTGGTCACGCGAGCTGCCTGCGGGCCTGAGCTCGCGGCGCTGGGTGGGGTTCACCGTGCCAGTCATCACCGTCGATCCTACGGCTGCCTGGGATCGGCCTTCCCAGGATGAAGCTTCCCTTACTGGGCCTCGCACGCCGTTGAACACTGGCTATCGACAACACGGCATCGCGAAACACAAGGAGCTGGACATGTCCGGAGCCCGCACCCTCGACACCTACCGGCTGCTCGGCCGCTCGGGACTTCGAGTTTCTCCGCTGTCTTTGGGAACCATGACCTTCGGCGCCGATTGGGGCTGGGGCGCGGACCGGGACGAGGCCCGCAAGATCTTCGACACCTACGTCGAGCGCGGTGGCAACTTCATCGACACGGCCAGCCAGTACACCAATGGCACCTCCGAGCAATTGCTCGGCGAATTCACCGCGGACAACCGCGAAAGCCTGGTGCTCGCCACCAAATACACCATGCTGCGCCGCCCGGGCGACCCGAATTCCGGTGGCAACCATCGCAAGAGCATGATCGGCTCGGTCGAGGCCAGCTTGCGCAGGCTGAACACCGACTACATCGACCTGCTCTACCTGCACGCCTGGGACTTCTTGACCCCCGTCGAGGAGATCCTGCGCGGCATGGACGATCTGGTGCGCTCGGGCAAAGTGCTCTACGTCGGCATCTCCGACGCGCCGGCCTGGCAGATCGCGCGGATGCAGACCATCGCGGACCTGCGCGGCTGGTCACCGTTGATCGCGCTGCAGATCGAGTACAGCCTGATCGAACGGACCGTCGAGCGTGACCTCATCCCGATGGCGCGCGAACTGGGCCTCGGCGTGGTCCCGTGGTCGCCGCTGGCCAGCGGTGTGCTCACCGGCAAGTACAGCCACGCCGATCTCGACCACGAGGCGGACGGCTCACCCGAGGGCAGCCGCAAGAACGTGGCCGCCGCCAACGGCTCGCTCACCGAACGCGGTCTCGCCATCGCCGACGTCGTCAAGCAGGTCGCGAACGAAAACGGCAGAACTCCTTCGCAAGTCGCGCTGGCCTGGACGCTGCGCGACTCCGCGGTCACCTCGCCGATCATCGGCGCCCGCACCGCGGCGCAACTGGAGGACAACCTCGGCGCGCTCGACGTGGAGTTCGACGCCGCCCAGCTGGCTCGGCTCGAACAGGCCAGCGCCGTGGATCTCGGCTTCCCGCACGAGTTCCTGAACCGCGCGATGACTCGGAGCGTCACCTTCGGTGACCTGAAGATCGAAGGGCGCGCCTGATCATCGACGCACGCGCGGCGGTGCGGAACAGGATCCGCACCGCCGCACCGGGTGCGGCGTCGGCGTGGTGGTTCGTCTCGGGCACGCGCCCGCTCACGTCACATCGGTGCTCATGCCGAACCACTGTCCCCCTGACCTGCGTCGACCAGCCGGTGAAGCGGCGTGTGATGTCCGGGTGTGTGACGAGGCCCACAGTCCGATCAGTTCGGGCTCGCCGCACCGTCCGCATGAGTGACAGCACCGACCACGCAGGGGTGACGATGGACCTGGACAAGATCACGATGTGGACGCGCACCGAACGTCTCGCTATCGCCGACTTCCTCGACGACCTCGACGACCACGAATGGACCGCCGACTCGCTGTGCCGCGGCTGGACCGTGCACGACGTCGCGGCCCACCTGACCCTGTCCAATCGGGTCACCCTCGGTGCGACCATCGCCGGAATTCTCCGGGCGCGAGGCAACTGGGATCGGATGACGGAGCGCATGGCACGCGACCGCGCGGGCCGCTATTCACCCGCCGAGCTGATCGCCCAACTGCGTGAAGGCGCCGCATGGACTCGGCGGGCCCCGGGAGCCGGACCACTGGATCCCTTGGTGGACACCATGATCCACGGGCAGGACATCGCCCGCCCGCTCGGCAGGCACCATGTCATGCCCCTCGAACAGACGGTCGTCGCGCTGGAACACGTACTGCGCAGCCCGTTCTACGGCAGCAAGAAGCGTCTGCACGGAGTGCGCCTGCTGGCCACCGACGCGGAATGGTCCTCCGGAGCCGGGACGGCGGAGATCGAAGGACCGCTGAGCGACCTGTTGCTCGTGGCGACCGGTCGCGCGGCCGGGCTCGCCGGGTTGACGGGCACGGGCGTGCAACGCCTTGCCAGCGCCTTCTAGAGGTCGCGCCGGTCAAGTGCGCAGAACAGGGCCGCGAGTCGGTGCGCCGCGTGCGATGTCAGCGGGCTGATCGCAACCGGCCCTGAGCAGCCCGCACGGTGGATGTCGCGGGTCTACGTGATGGCGCTGCTACAGCAGCGCGTAGCCCCATCCGCCCCAGCTGGGCACGTATCGCACCCACAACCCCCGCCCCACAGACCACACCGATCACTCGACACCTGCGACGTCGGCGAGTTGATCGAATCGGCCTCCGATCAGCCCGCGCCGTGCAGGTCGAGGATTTGTGTGAGGGCGTGTTCCAGCGCGTAGCCCGCGTCGGCGGCGCCGCCCTTCACATCGGCGTTGAGGGTCGCGACCACCTGGAGGGCGGAGCCGATGGTCGCGGGAGTCCAGTTGCGGGCCTGAGCCTGCGCCTTTTTCACCTTCCACGGCGGCATGCCGAGCTGCTGGGCCAGTTTGAACGGGTCACCGCGCCCGGCCGAGCCGACGCGCGCGATGGTGTGCACCGAGTCGGCGAGCGCGTCGGCGAGCAGGACGTGCGGCACGCCGCGATCGTTCGCCCAGCGCAGCGCCTCCATCGCACCGGGGCGATCCCCCACCACCGCGAGTTCGGCCACGTCGAAGCCGGAGACCTCGGCCTTGCCCGAGTAGTAGCGGCGCACGGCCGCCACATCAATCTTCCCGCCGGTGTCCGAGGCCAGCTGCCCGCACGCCGCCGCCAGCTCACGCAGGTCCGAACCCACCGCCTCCAGCATCACTTGGACGACCTCACCGGACACCCGCACGCCGGCGTTGCGGAACTCACCGCGGACGAACTCGACGCGCTCGGCGGCCTTGGTCAGCTTGGCGCATTCGTGCGTGACCGCCCCGGCTTTCTGCAAAGCGGGCGCTAGTGCCTTGGCTCGTCCGCCACCGGAGTGCACCACGACGAGCACGACGCCCTCGGGCGGGCTCTGGACCGCCTCGGTGATAACCGCGACCGCGTCTTTACCCGCTTCGGCCGCAGCCTCGAGGATGATCACCCGGTCTTCGGCGAACAGCGATGGGCTCAGCAGTTCCGCCAGCTCCGCGGTGCTCGCGTCCCCCGCGCGCAAGCGATCGACCGGCACCGCGTCCGGATCCGGGGCCAACGCCCGTACCTGCGCGGTCAGCGCGCCCAGCGCCCGCTCGATCAGCAGTTCCTCTTCCCCCAGCACCAGGTGCACCGACGCGGGCCGCTCGCTCACGACAGCTCCTCCTCGCCGCCGGAGGGCGCCGTGCCCGAGGGAACTGCCGCATTGCTCCATCCGCCGCGCTCGTCCACAGCCCGATCCTACGGTCCCCGACCGACACCTCACTCCGGGAACAGCGCTGACGGCCTGCTGCCCAGCGCCTGGGTCGCGCGGGCCCGAGGCCCGACGGCCGGTTCCCGCACAGCTCTGTTCGCCCAGGTCTTGGACGGCCATCTGGCTTCTGGCCGAACGTTACTTCCGAGCACACGCCGAGTGCGCACATTTCACGCTGACCGACCGGAAGGCCCGAGGAATGATGCCGCGTCCGTCCGGTCGATCGCTCGGCCGACAGCGGTGCACCGCCCGACGCGACACCAGGTGAAGTCCGCGATCCCGACGTTTGCCGCATCATCGTGAACTCGACACGCGTAGGTTTCCGCTGCTGCCGGAGACCACGATGTCGCCTTTTCGATCCGTTCGGGACACCGTAGCGCCGAGGGCGGACAGATCCGCGAGGACGGTGGGGTGGGGATGGCCGAAGGTGTTGCCTGCTCCGACGCTGACCAGTACCAGGCGGGGACGTACCGCGTCCAGGAATTCTTTTGTGGTGGTGCGTGATCCGTGATGTGGAAGTTTGAGGATGTCCGCCTGGATGGGAATCCCGGCATGCATCAGAGCACGCTGCGCGGACGCCTCGATGTCCCCGGTGAGCAGGATTCGGCCTGCGGGCGTGCGGGCGGTGACGACCACCGAACGGTCGTTGGCGTCCTCGGTTTCGGCGCCCCGGGCCGGACGCGGACCATTTCTGGGCGGCGCGAGCACCTCGAGTTCGACCGGCCCGACACTCAGGAGGTGTCCGGCCGATAATTCCAGTAGCGGCACTCCCGCGCTCCTGGCGAGAGCCGCGACCTGCGCGAGCCCCGAGACAGGGGCACGCGCGTCACGCCATGGCCGCACCGACCTCTTGCTCTCGAAATCGTCCGGACCACAAGCCTTTTGCGTATCCCTGCGCTCATGGGAAGCGTGTTCATGGCTGCCCGGCAGCTGCGCGTCTCTCCGCCCGACCACCGGAATGCGGTCATTCCCCGTATGACGCCTGCGGGCGCCGACAAGCTCCTGCGCCTTCGCGGCCGGTGTCGCGGTGGGCACGGAGCCACAACCGAGTTCGACTTCGGAAGTCGACCGACCGTGTCCGGGTGGTGGAGGTAGAGCGAGCCCGGCGAGTTCGTGGATTCCGACGGCGATGGCGTCGACCGCGCGATCATGCAGTGCGCCGCTGAGCCCGTCGATGTGGTCCGCGTGCGGATGGGTGAGGATCAGCAGCGGGATGCGCGAGATGCCCAACCGGTCCAGGCAGGTGCGGATCGGACGCGGGTCCGGTCCGACATCGATGACGATGGCGGCGCCGGGACCGACCGACAGGGCGAGGCCGTCGCCTTGGCCGACGTCGCACGCCGCGAGAACCCAGCCGCTCGGCGGCCAGCCCGGGTGCCAGAGCCGCACCGGGACCAGCACCATCGCGACGCCGAGCACCACCGCGGCGGCGATCCGCCGCACGGCTCGGGCACGCAAGGCCACGATCGCGCCCGCCACGACGGCGCTCGCGATCAGCCCGGCCGCCGCACCACCCGGCACCGCGACGGTTGCGCCGGGTAGCGCGGCCGAGTGGCGGGCCACCCACAGCAACCACCACAGCGGCGGGGTGGCGCAGCGCAAGACCAGGTCGGCGAGAGGCGACCACAGGCTCGACAGCACCGCACCACCCGCCCCTATGACGGTGATCGCCGCGACAACCGGCGCGACCAGGACATTCGCGAGCACCGCGACCAGGCTGAGCCGTCCGGTGAGCGCGATCACGATCGGCGTCGTGACCACGAACGCCCCGGCGGACACGGCGACTATCTCGGCGGGCGCCCGCCACCATCCCCTGGCGCGTAACCAGTCGCCCCAGCTCGGCGCCAGCAGGATCAAGCCACCCGTCGCGGTCACCGACAGCGCGAACCCGGCGTTGACGGCGAGTCCCGGCCACAGCGCGAGCAGCACGATGATCGCGGCGCACAGCGCGGGCAGCGCCTGCTTACGACGACCGGTGAGCAGGGCCAGCAAAGTGATCGCACCCATGGCACCGGCGCGCAGCACGCTCGGGTCCGGCCGCGCGAGGACGACGAACATGAGCAATGCCGCAGCCGCGACTGCCACCGCGGCGCGCGGACCGAGGGTGAGCAGGCGCACGACGAACAACACGACGGACAGCAGGATCGTGAAATTGGCGCCGCTGACCACGGTCAGGTGCTGCAGGCCGGCTATCTCGAAGTCGTCGCGCACCTGTCCGGACAGCGCCGAGGTGTCACCGACGACGAGCGCGGGCAACAACCCCGCGGCGTCCGGCGGTAGTGCCCGCGTGGCCGATGCCGCGAAATCGGCCCGCACCGACCCGGCGATGCGCTGCCACCAGGGCAGCGCCCCGGCGGCGACGGGTGCGCCCTGCGCGTGCAGCGTCGCGACGGTGAGGTCGGGCCGGCGCGGATATTCCACCCGCGCCCGGAACTCGACCGGGCCGCCCGGCGACAAGTCGGTCCACTCCGGCCCGGAAGCCAGGACGACCACCGCGCCGCGTGCGCGCACCGTCACACCCCCGCGCCGGTACTCGCGCAGCTCCGCCCGGACCACCCACCGCCGATCCGCGCCGGAAATTCCGGCGCGCAATGGTTTCGGGTCGTCCTTCGGGGTGACCACCACCCGTAGTGACTGCCCTGCCGCGGCTCGCAGCGGGTGCGTCGCCACCCGATGTTCCCGCCATGCCGCGGCGGCCGCGAACCCCGCACCGAGTACCACCGCCGCGAGCGCCACCACCGCTACTGCTCGCCGGCGTTCGCCGCGGTGCGCGATCGCCCACAGCAGCAGGATCCACAACCCGATGGCCGACACAGTCAACGCGGCCGCCAGTACCACCCCGGCCCGCCACCCCGCCGACACCGCCACAATCGTTGCGCCCCAGCAGCACAGCGCGGCGGGGAGCAGGCGACCGTCCAGCACCTGGACAGTACCGGGTTCCTCCGCCGCGGCGCCCTGCTCCGAACTTCGTACGGCTTCGGCACTCCTGCCCGCCCCCGACGAATCCGCACGAGGTCCCCGATTCCGGCGAACCAGCTCGAGCAAGCGGCCGGCAGTCATACCCGCACCAGATCACGCAGCCGGGCCAGCCGGGCCGGGCCGATGCCGTCGACCTCACCGAGCTGTTCGACGGAGGTGAAGCGGCCGTTGGTAGTACGCCAGCTGACGATGGCGCGAGCGGTGACCGGCCCTACGCCGGGAAGAGCATCGAGGTCGGACTCGGAGGCCGTATTCAGGTCGATCCGGCCCGCCTGGCCGGACGGACGGCTGGGCGTGGCGGCGGAACCGGAGGCAGGACGCCCGCCCGCACCGATCGTGCTGCTGCCCTGCTGCGGTGTGCCCGAACTCGGCGCGACCGGTCCGACCAGCACCTGATCGCCATCCGACAACCGCTGCGCCAGATTCAGGCCGGTGGTGTCCGCGCCTGCGCTCGGGCCGCCCGCCGCGGCGAGCGCATCGGCGACGCGCGAACCTTCGGGGAGGCGAACCAAACCGGTGCGCTGGACCATACCGACCACACTGACGACCAATTCGGCCATCGGTGGACCGGAGTCGACGCGCAAGGGTCGCGCCACCTCGGTGCTCGCCGAGGCGGCGGTACCGGGCGGCGCCAAGGCGACGGTCTGCCCGAGCGCCAACGGTGGCACCGGCTGGGCGATCGGGCGCTCGCGGAACACGATCACGCCGGCGACGATCATCGCGGCGAGCCCCACGAGCGCGAGCGCGCGCACCCCGCGACGACCCGGATCCAGGCGGATGCCCCGCAATCGCTCGGGCACGAGGCGGTGCCGCCAGTTCGGTCCGGTCACCGGTCCCTCCAGCCAGCCGGGGGACCGAACGCGACCGACATCGTCTTCGGACTCCCGGTCGGGCGCGGGATCGCCCGGCAACCGCAGCAGATCCCATTTCCCCGCCGCGCCGGAACTGTCGTCCGGCCGTTGTTCACTCTGTTGCGCAACACCATCGGCGATGCCCCTTTCGTATGCGGATCCGCGCCCGTCTTCGTCCTCCTCCGGTCCGGTCGCCCGGTTATCCACCGCAGTTCCGCCGGACCGAGCTGTGGACAACGCTCCCCCATCCACTGACTCGGTGCGGCCGACACGCGACGCGCGGCTTGCGGTCGATCCGAAATACGGCGCAGACGATGACTTTTCGTCACTGCGCGGCCGAAGTTCCACCGAGTCCGACCGCCTCTCGCGTCGAGTGACGGCCGCTGCCCGGGTGGTTCTCCAGAGGCCCGCACGGGCCGGCTGCCCGGTCCTTCGCGCGGGTTCACCGCTGTGGGATCGCGCCGTCACCCCGCCGGACGGTCCCCGCTCGGCCGCCGGCTCGGCTGTCGCGGTGCCCACACCGGCCGTTCTGCTCGCGCCGACCCGGGCGGTCAGCTCACCCAATCGCCGTCGTACCCGCTCACGTTCGTCCTGTCGTGACATGGCGGCGACGGTAGTGCCGCCACACCGCGGGAGAATCGGTGCGACCAGCGGATTCGATGAACCTGTTGATAGCCGCGACGCTGTGCACAACTCCCCCTCGGCCGGTCGGCACCTTCCTCCGAACACGCCGTGTAGTTCGCGTACGAACTTCTCCGGACACGGCCGGCGAGTTCCGCCGGAGCGTGCCGGTCCCGCCGCGATCCGGACCGACGCGCCGGGCAGACCGACTTGACCTTCGCCAGCGAATCCGTCGACGCGCAACCAAGCCGCACTCGGCGAGGGGTGACCGATCGCCGCTGCCGACTCGGTCAGCAGACCATCGAAGAGAATCCCGCCTCAGACCAGATGTTTGGCGAAGCAGTTCGACAAGGGCAGCACCTCGTACGGCGAGAAGATCGGGATACGGTGATAGCCGCTGCGCTCGTAGAAGCGAACGGCCTCGGGTTGCAGGTGACCGGTTTGCAGAATCAGGCGGGGCCGACCGGCCGCGCGGGCGGCATCTTCGGCGGCGGCCAGCAGCAAGGCCGCGGCGCCCGAGCCGCGGTGCGGTGGGCGGACGAACATCCGCTTGACCTCGAGTTCCTCCGCGTTCCACCGCAGGGCGGCATGGCCGACCGGAGTGTCGGAGTACGCCACGAAAGTGCTGTGCACGGTGGCCGGGTTGACGGCATTCGGATTCGTGGACAGCTGCCCGGCCAGGTGCGCGTAGCGCGGCCCGACCTCGGCGGCCATCTCCGCGCGCAACGTCACCGCGTCCGGATGCTCCCAATCCACCAAGGCCACGGTGAGCGGCGGGCGGACCGGCGGCCTCGACAAACTCATGCCCCGACGCTAGCCGCAGGCCGGACGGCCCGCCCACATTCGGATCACCGAGATTGTTGTCCGCGCTCGGCGACGATCAGTGACACCCGCCCGGCACGACCAGCACGCCGAGCGCCCCCAATCCGAGGTGCACCGCCAGTGCGGGCCCGAATTCGGCGACGATGAGTTCTTCGATGCCGGGAACGAGTTCGCGCAACTGGCCCGCGACGGTCTGCGCGGCGTCCTCGGCGCCGAGGTGTTGCACGGCCACCGCGGCGCCGTCCTCGCCGGCCGCGTCGACGGCCGCGGCGACGAGTTTCGCGTACGCCTTCGAGCGCGTCCGAACCTTCTCGCGCAGTTCCAGCCGCCCTTCGACGATGTGCAGCAACGGCTTGGTGACCAGCTCGCTGCCGAAGAACGTCGCCGCCGCGGACAGCCTGCCGCCGCGGCGCAACTGCTCGGTGCGATTGACCAGGATGAACGTGCGAGCACGCGCCGCGGCGGCGACCGCCGCGTCATAGACCACGTCCAGCGAAGCCCCGGCCGCTGCTCGCCGCGCCGCGGCCAGCGCGGGCAGCCCGGTGGCCAGCCCCGCCCCCAGCGAGTCGACCAGGCGGACGCGGTCGGCGGCGTCCATGTCGCGCACGGCCTGCCGCCCGGCCTCCCACGTCCCGGACAGCCGACGGGAAAGGTGTACCGCGACAACGCCGTCGCCGCCGCTGCGTTCCCACGCCCGCTCGTAGACCTCGCGCAGCTCACCCGGTGAGGGGGCCGAGGTGGTCACGGTGTCGGAGGCGTAGTCGATGTCGACGGGATCCACGCCCTCCCGCATGGCCCGGTCACCGACCAGGACGTGCAGCGGGACGACGGCGATATCCAGTTCGTCGAGGTGTTCGGCAGGGAGGCCGGCGGAGGAATCGGTGACGACCACGACTGCCACGGACTACCGAACCTCCTGCAGGGTCTTCACCATCGCGTTGGCCACCGCCGTGTGCCCATCCCAGCCCCAGTGGATGCCGTCCGGGTTCGCCGCGCCGGAGTAGATGTTGTCGCGCACCGCCTCACCCAAGTCGACCAGCGGCACCGAAGTCCGGCCGGACCAGGCGCGCAGTGCCTCGACGGCACGTGGTCTGCCGGAGTGCACGCGACCGTAGGCCGCGCAGTCGTGCACCGACGGCAGTACCGCGACGACGGGCAGCCCGGGGCGCAACTGCGCCAGCGCCGTGCGGGACTGTTCCAGATAGTCGATGCTCACCTTCGGCGGAAGCGCCACGGGCCTGCCGAGTTTCGACAGTTTGGGTTGCAGCCAGTTGTAGGTGGCGCGCACGACGCGGCGCAGAGCCGGCGGGCGTACATAGCGAATCAGCTCGCGCAGGGCGGTGGGCAGCGGTGAGGGCAGCGTGTCCATGCCGCCGACGGCGAACACCACCGCGCCCGCACGCGGCACAGCGGCCCACACCCGGGGATCACCGATCAGCGCCCAGTAGGCGTCGCGGCAGGTCCAGCCGATCCGCGCGACCAATTCCACGTCCCAATCCAGCTCGGCGGCAACCAGGTTCGGCCAGATGCGCGGATGGTCGGCGGGCAGTCCGCCTTTGGGCCCGAAGTAGGAGAGTGAGTCGGCGATCACCAGCAGCACCGGACGCGCGGCTTCGCGCGTTTCGGTCGACTCGTCGGCGGCAGCGGATTGCGAAGCCGCAGTGGCCAACTCGGCCGAAGCGAGTTCGGCTTCCCCGGACACGGCGGGCCCCGCTGTGGCGGGCTCGATCACGGCATCGGTCGGCGTGGGCGATGCGGAGATCGCGTCGGGCGCGGACCCGTCCGCCACCGAGTCGCCGAGCACTGCTGCGAACCCATCCGTCGCTACGGCAACCGATTCGGCGAGCGCGTCGGGCGCGATCTCGTCCGCCGCAGCCACCGATTCGCCGGAGGCTGCCACGGACCCATCCAGTACTCCAGCAACCGGTTCGGCGAACGCGTCGGCCCCGATCTCGTCCGCCGCAGCCACCGATTCGCCGGACGCTGCCACCACTACAACAGCAACCGGTTCAGAGAGCGCCGCTCCGGCCCCGTCCGCGGCTGAGGCATTCGATTCGCCGAGCGCTTCCGCCGACCCGGCGACCGGTTCCGAGGCGTTGTTCGTGGTGCCGACGAGCGAGATTTCGTCGGCGTGCACCTGCGGCCTCGCTCCGGAGACGAAGTCACCGGATCCATCGTCCTCCGCGTCGGATTCCTCGGCCGGCTCGGATCCGCCGCCGTTCTCCAGGGCCGCGCCCTTGGATCCCTCGGACGTTGCCTCGGGGTCGCGGGGAGCCGGTGTCGGGCCGCCGAACAACGCGTCCGGCAACTGTCGTTCGGCCTTCGCCGACACCTTACGGAACAGTTCGTCGGGGACCGATCTGATCGGCTCTTCAGAGGACATCCGGTGCTACCTTCGCCGCTGCGTTCCACACATCCAGACGCCAGCCGGGCTGTTCGATGCTCGGGCCGTGACTGCTGAGCTGCACCCAGCTGGTGTTGGCCAATCCTCCTAGGATCGGCCAGTTCTGCGGCGGCAGGTCGAGCAGCGCGGCCGTGAGGGCGGCGATCAGCCCGCCGTGCGCCACCAGGATGATAGTCCGGCCCGGCCAGTCCTGCCGCTCGACCAGCAACTCCTGCACCACCGGCAGCGACCGCGCCCCGACCTCGAGTTTGCTCTCGCCGTTGGGCGGGGTGTAGTCCGCGTTCAGCCGCCACGTCATGCGCGCGCCCGGATAGTCGGCGTCGACTTCCAGGTGGGTCAGTCCCTCCCAGTCGCCGAGATTGGTCTCCCGCAACCTGGTGTCGGGCACGACGGTGAGCCCGGTGTGCTCGGCCAGGGCCGTCGCGGTATCGAAGGCCCGGCGCAGGTCGGAGGAGTGGATTGCGATGGCGTTACGTGAAACCAGTTCGCGCGCCGCCTCTTTGGCCTGTCTTCGACCGAGTTCGGTGAGATCGGTGTCGATCTGGCCCTGCATCCGGTCGGTGGCGTTCCATTCGGTTTGCCCGTGGCGCAACAGGATCAAGGTGCGCACGCCGGCATGTCTGCTCACGATCGCGCCTCGTCCTCCGTCGCGGCCGAGCGCGTCTCCGGCGGCCCGGTGAGGCCGGCGACCGGCACGACGGGGCAGTCCTTCCACAAACGTTCCAGCGCATAGAAATTGCGCTCGTCGTTGTGCTGGATGTGCACGACGACGTCGACGTAGTCCAGCAGCGCCCAGCGGCCCTCGCGGGTGCCCTCACGCCGGACCGGCTTGTGCCCGGCCGCGCGGAGTTTCTCCTCCACATTGTCGACGATGGCGTTGACCTGACGTTCATTGGGCGCCGACGCGATCACGAAGCAGTCGGTGATCACCAGTTGCTCGGATACGTCGAGCACCACCACGTCGGACGCCAGCTTCTCGTCCGCGGCCAGCGCGGCGACCTGCGCGATCTCCACCGACTCGGTCGACGCCGTCATGCCTGCACCTCGCTGCGCTCGCTCACGCTCAGCTACCTTCCGCTGCTCCGGGCACATACAGGTGCCGCTTCGATATGTACTGCACCACGCCGTCTGGGACGAGGTACCACACCGGCCGGTTCTCGGCGGCGCGGCGACGGCATTCGCTCGACGAGATCGCCAGCGCGGGGACCTCGATCATGGTCACCGCATCCGCCGGAAGATCGCGCAGATGCTCTTGGAGGTGATCGATGTTCAGCTCGTACCCCGGACGGCTCACCCCGACGAACTTCGCCAGTTCGAACAGTTCCGCCCAATCCTGCCATGTCAGGATGCTGGCCAGCGCGTCCGCACCGGTGATGAAGTACAGCTCGGCGCCGGGATGCGCCGACTGCATCTCCCGCAGGGTGTCGACGGTGTAGGTCATCTTGCCGCGGTCGATGTCCGCGCGGCTCACCGAGAACCGCGGGTTGGACGCGGTCGCGATGACGGTCATCAGGTACCGGTCCTCGGCGGGGCTGACCTGCTTGTGCGATTTCTGCCACGGTTGCCCGGTCGGGACGAAGATCACTTCGTCCAGGTCGAACCGGTGCGCGACCTCGCTGGCGGCGACCAGATGCCCGTGGTGGATGGGGTCGAACGTGCCGCCCATCACCCCGAGCTTGCGGCCGCGCCGACCTCTCTCGTGCATGACTGCCGAGCTTAACGGGTCGCTTGCGGCCCGCACGGGCCGGTCAGCGCGGGCGGGCACCCGGACTGGGGACACCCGCCCGCACTCCGGTCGGCCGCGAGCCTCAGGCGCTGGTTTCCGGGATGCCGCCGATTCGCAGCATTCGAGCCAGTTGCTCGCGGGTGTGCGCGAGTTCCTCCGCCGCCTCGGTCGACTCGCCGGCCAGCTCGGTCAGCTCGGCGGTGAGCGTCCGCATGGGCGCGAGCCAGGGTTCGGGATCGGCTCCGGGGGACACCTGGAGCCAAGCCGCCGATCGCAGGCAGCCCGCCCGCGCCGCCACCGCGCCCAGCCGGGCCCACAACTCGGCGGCACGGTGGTAGGCCGCCACCGCCTGGTCGTGCTGTCCGCAGTACTCGAGCGCGGTGGCGGCCGACCACGCCAGTTCGGCGTGCAGCTTCGTCCGCTCCGGAGAGCGCTCGACCAGACGCGCGCCTTCGAGGAACTGCCGCGCGGCCTCGCGGTGGCGGTCGAGTGCGTTCAAGGACCGGCCGAACTGCGCGCGCACCACCGCCAGTTCACCGGCCGGATACGGTACGGCTCCGCCGACCAGGGCCTGTTCGAACAGGGCGACCGCCTCGCCGTGGCGCCCGGCGCGGTGGAACGCACGCGCGGCGACCACGGTGTGGTGCAGCACATCCGGTTCGGACAATCCCTCCCAACGCGCGGCGGCGCGCACCGCGGCGTCGGCCAGATCGAGCTCGCGGTCCGGCTGGCTCGCTATGGCGATGACCAGCTGCGCGGCGAGCCGGGCGGCCTCCTCTCCGGTCAGCACCGGCGTCCCCAGTGCCAGCGCTTCCCGCAGATGCGCTTCGGCCTGCTCCGGCGTATCGGCGAGCCGGGCGGCGCCGAGCTCGGCGAGCCTGCGCACCTCCCCGGCTCGATCGCCGGAGAAGTCGTCGGCCACCGCAACCTCGTCCGGCACGTTCGCGGTACGGGGCAGCGTGCTGCGCACACCGAGCGGCAGCCGATCGAGCAGCGGCTGGGCGGCGAGCCGGGCGGCCGTGCGCAGGCTGACCGCGCTGTTGCCGTTGCGGGCGTCGTAGCGGGCGCACAGCGCGCCGATCTCCACCTCCAGCTTCGCCCGCACGGATTCCACCGTCTCGTCCGCCAGCGGAAGATCGCCCAGCCGCAGCGCCACCAGCCTGCGCAGCAGCACGCACACGCCGGTCGCGAACGCGAGCCGCGCACCGGCGTCGGCGCCGGCATCGACCAGCCAGCTCGCGTGTTCGGCGAGAATTTCCAGCCCGCGCGCCTCGTTGCCGGTCAGCGCACAGAATTCCACGTGCAGCGCCACCGACGGACGAAGGTCCTCGGTGTGCCGGACCAGCGGGTACCCGGTCAGGTGCGCGCCGCGCGCGGCCGCGACGCGCCCGGTGCGCACCATCGGGAGCAACGCCTCGGCCAGCACGCGGTGCGGTTCCTCGGCGCAGGCTCGGTCGCCGTCGAGTACGGGTTTCCAGTGCGCCAGCCCGGCCTCGTCGTCGCCGAGGTACACGCTCGTCACACCCCATTCGCTGCGCTCACAGGCGTCGCAATCGGACATGCTGTCGCGCGCAGCGGCCCTGGCCTCCTCCAGCCACGCGGCGGCGGCCGCGGTGTCACCGGTCTCGCGAGCGAGTTCGGAGCGCAGCGCCAGCACCGGGCGAAGACTGTAGCCGCGCTGCCGGTAGCGGTTGTCCAGTTCGTGGAACCAGCGATCGATCGTGGACAGCGGTATCGACGGGTTGTCGACCATGCCCCAGGTCATCCATTTGAGGTACCAGTGCACCGAGTGGGTCATCGAACCCAGTTCGGCCGGGTGATCGTCGTAGATGTGCAGCAACCTGCCGTAGGCGACGGGCACAAGGTCGCGTTCGCCCGCGTAGGTGTAGGACTGCGCCAGCTCCAGCAGCACCCTGCCCTCGAGCGCGCGGTCCGATCCTGCCTTCGCGGCCGCGGCGAGGGTCTCCAGTCGCTCGGTCCGTGTCCGGCCGTGCGGCAGCGTGTAGACCTGCCCCAGTGCCGCGTTGATCTCGGCGGCGTCCATGCTCACTCCGTCTCTTCGCCGCGGTCGGCGGCACGTAGGGTGGCCCAGCCGAGGAATTCGCCGAAGGCGCGGTTGAGCAACGCCGTGTCGGCCGCGCTCAGCGGACGGTGGGTCATCAGCAGTGCTTGGCCGTAGAGCGATTCGACCGCCGTCTTCAGGAAGGCCGGGTCGCCGATGCGGGACAATCTGCGCACGATCGGGCTGTGGTGATTGAGCACGAGCTGAGCACGCGGCGTCGCGACCGCCAAGGCGCCGAGGATCTCGGTCCACAATTCGTCGGCGTCCTCGGCGGTCTGCGTCCTGGCGCGTTCGTTGCGGGCGGCGCGGCCGTCGAGGTAGAGCGCGGGCATCGTGACCGGGTGGAAGGCGCGCACGATCACATCGCACGCGAGCGGGTCGAGCACGGTTCGCGCCAGCGCGAGCACCGGGGCCAGCGCCAATTCCTCGCCGGGGTCGACCGGGTCGAGCGCCGCGGTGATCGCGACGGCGTCCAGGTCCACCACCTCCACGCCCGGCAGCAGCCGCGGCAGCTGCGCCACCAGCTCACGGTCGTAGGCGTAGCCACCGTTGACCACGCCGATCCCCTGCGCGGCGGCGGTGGCCGCCACCTGACGGAACTCCTCGACGGTCGCGGTCACCCGCACGGTGCGGTGGTTACGGGCGAACTCGGTGAGCGGCACGCGCCCGTCGGTGGTCTCGAAATGCAGATGCGGCAGCATGATCCGCAGCAGGTCGGCCGAATGCCTGGCCATCGCCTTCACCCCGAGCGCGTGCACGGACAGGAACGCGGCCAGCCGCTGCGGCTGTTCGGCGGCGATCTCGGTGAGCCAGTCCCGGATCCGATCCCCGAGCACCTCACGCACGACGGCGAGCCGCTCGTCCTCGTAGAGTCCCTCCCGCGACGCGGTGGGCCGCAGTGTGTCGGTGTCGATCACCCCGCGCACGAAGAACGCCCAGTCCGGCAGTACGCCGCGCACCGTGTCACCCAGGAGCATCCCCTTCAGGTACACCCGATGCGGACTGCTGTCGGACGGGTTCCCCGGTTCGGGCAGCACATAGGCCACACCGCTGACCCCGGCCGCACCGGCCTCGAGCTCGATGACGTCGAGCGGGGGAAAGCCGAGCGTCCGTCGGCCGTATGCGAGCAGGGCGGCCCTGCGCTGGTCCCCCGACGCGAACGTGCGCCGCCAGACCGGAACGCCTTCGGTGACCGTCGTCACGACTCCGTCCGACTCCACCGTCACCTCGTAGGGCAGCAGCGACCCGAACTCACGCGCCAGATCGGTCACCCGTCGCGGCTGGAACCACGCCTGCGCCCCCCCACGCGCAGTGAGCCATACGGTGGTCCCCGGCTCGGCGTGCCCGACCGGGTCGAGCGCACGCACCGAGTACATGCCGTCGGCGGACGCCGACCACTCGACGGGCGGCGCCGCCGGGTCGGTGGCCGATCGGGTGACCACGCGGATGGTCTCGGCGACGGTGAAGCAGGCCAGCAGGCCGATGCCGAACTGCCCGAGGAATTCCCGTCGAGCGCCTTCGATGTCGTCCCGCTTGGACGAGCGGCCGATGGTGGCGAGGAACCGGTGGACGTCGGTCTCGGTCAAGCCGATGCCGGGATCGCTGATCCGCAAGCCGGAGTCGTCCACGGTGATCCGAATCGCGGTGGGGGCGCCGGGATCCAGCCGGGTGCGAGCGGTTACCGCGTCGACAGCGTTCTGCAACAGTTCGCGGAGATAGACCCGCGGGCTGGAGTAGAGGTGATGCGAGAGCAGATCGACTATCCCGCGCAGATCGACCTGGAACGAATAGTTGTTGTGCACCGCCGCCGGATCGTGCGGCGTTCTGTTCACCATGGCCGCCGATCTTGTCGGCGCACGCCAAAGGTTCGCTTAACGAACGCTTTCGATCAGACGGTCGGGCGTTTGCTCTTCGGCAGCTTGCGCACGACGGCCTCGTAGGAGAGATCGACCAGTTCGTACAACTCGTTATCCGGAACGGCGCCGGCGAGCTGGATGACGTTCCAGCCGTATCGCCCGATGTAGGCGGAGGCCGCCACGTCGTCCGGGTACACCCGGACCAGTTCGTCGGCCTCCTCGCGAGTCAGTCCGCATTTCAGGCCGACCGACGTCGCGCCGAGGAAGGCGAAGATCTTGTCGCCGACCTTCGCGACCACGTCGCCTTCCCACGGCTCGTCCTGCCAGGCGCCCGGCTTGGCCAGGCAGTAGCTCAGCAGCGCGGCATCGTCCATGCTGGATCTTCTACACCGGCAGCAGCCGCGAGACAACCGCGGTCAGCTGTTTGGCCGAGCGGCATTCGTGCATCTCGATCACGTCGCGGTATTTCTCGGCGGCGGAATCGCCCGAACCCCATTGGCTGCGCGGTTCCGGATTGAGCCAGTGCGCGTGTTTGGCTACCTCGACCAGCGACCGCAGCGTATCCAGCTCGGGGTCACGGTAGTTCGTACGGGCGTCGCCGAGGATCAGCAGCGAGCTGCGGCTGGTGACGGCATCCGGATAATCCCGGGCGAACCCGGCCAGCGCGTTGCCGTAGTCGGAGTGCCCGTCCGAGCCGACGACGCTCGCCTCGCCGAAGATCCGGGCCATCGACCGATCCAGCTGGGTATGCGGATCGAAGAATCGGGTCACCTCGTCGATCTGGTCGACGAACGCGAAGATGCGTACCCGGGAGAACTGCTCGCGTAGCGCACTCACCAGCAGCAGCGTGAAGTTGCTGAAGCCGGCCACCGAACCGGAGACGTCGCACAGCAGCACCAGTTCGGGACGCCCCGGCCGTGGCTTGCGGTGCACCAGATCGATGGGCACTCCGCCGGTGGACATGGATGCGCGCAGGGTGCGGCGCAGGTCGATGGCGCCGCGACGAGCGTGCCTGCGGCGTGCGGCCAAGCGCGCGGCCAAGATGCGCGCCAACCGCTGGGTGCTGCGTTTCAGTTCGGAGAGTTCGGCTTCGGACGCGCGCAGGAAGTCGACTTCCTCGGCCTGGCGGGCGACGCCGTAACCGGCCACGCGTTCGCGGCCGATCCGCTCGGCGACCCGCCGCCTGGTCTCGGCCTCGACGGTGGCGCGGAAACCGGCGATGCGCTGCCGGGCGGCGCGGCGGGCGATCTCGGCGTCGAACTCGCTCGCGTCCGGTCCGAGGGCCATGCCGGCGAGGATCCTCGCCAGCAACGTCTGCGGCTGCACCTCTTTCAGCGCCTGATACGACGAGAAAGACGGACCGCGGGCGGATTGGTACTGGCCGAGCTGCTCGACCAACTGCGCGGCCAGAGCCTCCAGTTGCGGGGTCGCGGATTCCTGCGCCAGCAGCTGCGCGAGCAATTCGCGCAGCGCAGGGATGTCCACGTCGCCCGAGCGCGTGTGCGGGATCTCGAGTTCGTCCGGGGCGGCGGCGCGTTCCCCGACGGCGACCGGGAACCACAGGTCGAACAGCCCGTCGAAGGTCGCGCGGTGGGTGGTGCGCCGCAGCAACGAGCAGGCCAGTCCTTCGCGCAGCACCTCGCGGTCCATCAGGTCCAGGACGGTCACCACACGGCCCGCGTCGACCGTCTCCGAGGGGCCGACCGGTATGCCGCGCGCCCGCAGCGCCTCCACGAAGCCGACCAGATGCCCCGGGATACCGTGCGGCGCGCTCAGCGTCGCCACCTCGGCGGGGACCGACCCGGCCGCCACAGCTCAGGCCAGCTTCAGTTCGGCCAGCGCGCGCTGGTGGTCGGTCTGATGTTTGAGGACCACACCGAGCGTGGCGCGGACGGTCGTGTCGTCCAGATCCCGCAGGCCCAGCGCCAGCAGCGTGCGGCCCCAGTCGATCGATTCCGCGACCGAGGGCAGCTTCTTCAATTGCATGCCGCGCAGCACATGCACGATCCGCACCAGCTGCGCGGCCACCGCGGCCGACAGCTCCGGCACCCGGCTGGCCAGAATGCGCCGCTCCAGCTCCTCGTCCGGAAAGTCCAGATGCAGATACAGGCAACGGCGCTTGAGCGCCTCGGACAGCTCCCGGGTGGCGTTCGAGGTGAGTACCACGAACGGCTTGCGGCTGGCGGTGATCGTGCCCAGCTCCGGCACCGTCACCGCGAAATCGCTGAGCACCTCGAGCAGCAGGCCCTCGATCTCGACATCGGCCTTGTCGGTCTCGTCGATCAGCAGCACTGTGGGATCGGTGCGCCGGATCGCGGTCAGCAGCGGGCGCGACAGCAGGAACTCCTCGGTGAAGACGTCGGCCTTCGTCTCCTGCCAGTCGTTCTCACTGGACGCCTGGATGCGCAGGATCTGCTTGGCGTGATTCCACTCGTACAGCGCGCGGGCCTCGTCGACGCCCTCGTAGCACTGCAACCGCACCAGCTCCGCGCCGGAGGTCTGCGCGACCGCGCGCGCCAACTCGGTCTTGCCCACGCCCGCGGGTCCCTCGATCAACAACGGCTTGCCCAGGCGATCGGCGAGGAACACCGAGGTGGCGGTGGCCTTGTCCGCGAGGTAGCCCGTGCTCGCCAGCCGATCGATCACGTCGTCCACCGACGAGAAGACCGGTTCCTGTATTGCGCTCTCCGACACCACCCGGCACCTTTCTTCCGAACCATCCCCCACGCTACGGCAGCGCGGCACCGAGGCCGACTCGGCCTCGTCCGCGACCGCCGTGCAGGCCGGTCAGACCGGCCGGACCTGTCCTTCGCCCCAGACAATCCACTTCGTCGAGGTCAGTTCCGGCAAAGCCATCGGACCCCGAGCGTGCAACTTCTGGGTGGAGATCCCGATCTCGGCGCCGAAGCCGAACTGCTCGCCGTCGGTGAACGCGGTGGAGGCGTTCACCATCACGGCGGCGGCGTCGACCCGGCTGGTGAACTCGCGCGCCGCGGCGAGGTCGCCGGTGACGATGGCCTCGGTGTGGCCGGTGCCCCAGGTGTTGATGTGCTCCACCGCCGCGTCCAAGCCGTCGACCACCTTGAGCGCGATGTCCAGGGTCAGGTACTCCTCACCCCAGTCCGCGTCGGTGGCCGGAACCTGGCCGGGCAGGTCACCGTGGATGGTGACGCCGGCACGCTCCAGCGCACCGGTGAGCCGCGGCAGCGCGGTGTCCGCGACGGCGGCGTCGATCAGCACGGTCTCGGCCGCGTTGCACACGCTGGGTCGGCGGGTCTTGGCGTTGATCAGGATCCGCTCGGCCATGTCCAGATCGGCGGCGGCGTGCACGTAGACGTGGCAGTTGCCGGTACCGGTCTCGATGGTGGGCACCTGTGCGTCGCGGACCACCGCGTTGATCAACCCGGCGCCACCGCGCGGAATGACCACGTCGACCAAGCCGCGGGCCTGGATCAGATGGGTGACGCTGGAACGGTCCTCGCTCGGCAGCAGCTGCACGGCGTCGGCCGGGATGTCCTGCGTGACCAGCGATTCGCGCAACACCGCGACGAGCGCGGCGTTGGACCGAGCCGCCGAGGACGAGCCGCGCAGCAGGGCGGCGTTACCGGACTTGAGCGCGAGCCCGAACGCGTCGACGGTGACGTTCGGCCGAGCCTCGTACACCATGCCCACCACGCCGAGCGGCACCCGCACCTGCCTGATCTCCAGGCCGTTCGGCAGGGTCGAGCCGCGCACCACCCCACCGACCGGATCGGGCAGCCCGGCCACCTGCCGCAACCCCGAGGCGATGCCGTCGATGCGGGGCTTGGTCAGCCGCAGCCGGTCCAGCAGCGACTCTTCGGTGCCCGCGGCCCGCGCCGCGGCGATGTCCTCGGCGTTGGCGGCCAGTACCCGATCGGCGGCGGCCAGCAGCGCGTCGGCGGCGGCGTGCAGGGCGTCGTTCTTCTGCGCTGTCGTCAGCTGGGCCAGCGCCCGCGACGCAATCCTGGCCTTGCGCGCGGCCTCGTGCACCACCGCACGGACATCCGGTTGGGTGGTCGTTCCTACCGTCATGGATACAGCCTACGCACCGGGCGCACCGCCGATCCCACCCGCTGGGCCGGGCCCGACGCGGGCTCGCGGTCACGTGCCCGGCCCGGGCCGGGCGACTACCGTCCGGCGATATGACGGCCGGATCGGACGCTCCCGCGATCGTGGTGCTCGGCAGCATCAACATGGACCTGGTGACCACGACGGGGCGCAGGCCCGTTCCCGGTGAGACGGTCCTCGGCAACGGCTTCGCGATGGTGCCGGGCGGAAAAGGCGCCAATCAGGCCATCGCCGCACAGCGGGCGGGCGGTGCGGTCGGCTTCCTCGGGGCGGTTGGCGACGACGTCTTCGCAGGCGAACTGCGCGGCACGCTCACCGCCGCCGCGGTGTCGGCCGACCGGCTGCGCACCGTCGCCGGACCGAGCGGCATCGCCACAATCGTGGTGGACGACGACGGCGAGAACAGCATCATCGTCGTCGGAGGCGCCAACGCGCGGATGACCGAGCTGACCGAGGACGACCTGACGGCCATCGCGGCCGCCGATATCTTGCTGTGCCAGTTGGAGATTCCGGTCGAAACGGTCGCCGCCGCGGCGCGTCACGCCCGCGCGCACGACACGACGGTCTTGCTGAACCCCTCGCCGGTACGCGCCTTGCCCGCTGAATTGTGGGCGAATGTCGATGTCGCCGTGGTGAATTCGAGCGAGGCCGAACAATTGGGCGCGGATCTCGACACCGTTGCGCACGTGGTCGTCACCCGTGGGGCGGCGGGCGCGGACTATCGCGGACCGGACGGCGCCCGCCTGTCCCGGCCCAGCCCGCGGGTGGACGTCGTCGACACCACGGGCGCGGGCGACGCCTTCACCGGCGCGCTGGCCGCAGCCTGGCATCGCGGCCCCGAATGGGCGCTGAACTGGGCCTGCGCCGCCGGAGCGCTGGCGACGACCCGATTGGGCGCGAGCAGTTCGATCCCGGCCCGCGAGGAGATCACCGCCGCCCTGGCCGCGGAGTAGCGGCGCGCGCCACGACGGCTCCCGCTGCGCCCGAGCCGATATCGTGAGGGGCATGGCCACCACGCCGGATCGCATACCCGCCGACGGCGGCACCGCTCCGATCGAGGGGCTGAACGCCTCCATGGTCGCGCTGAGCTTCGTGGACAACGCGGGGATCACGCGCGTGAAGGCCGTCCCGGTACAACGGCTGGATCGGGCGTCCCGGTACGGCGTCGGGGTGTCGCCGTGCTTCGAGACCTTCGCCTTCGACGACGTGATGGCGGTCGGGCGTTATCTCGGCGGCCCCGACGGCGATCTGCGGCTCGTCCCCGATCCGGCCAGGCTGACCGAACTGGCCTGCCAGCCCGGCTGGGCATGGGCGCCCACGGACAAGTACACCCAGGACGGCACCCGTTTCGCCGCCTGCCAGCGCCACTTCGCGGCACGCCAGACGGCGGCGGCGCGATCCGCCGGACTGCGGTTTGCCATGGCCTTCGAGACCGAATGGGCAGTGGGCAGTGGCGACGACACCGCGGGCTTCACACCCGCGATCGACGGCCCCGCCTACGGCATGGTGCGGCTCGGGCAGGTCGCCGAATACGCCACCGACCTGGTCGCGGCGCTCGAACGGCAAGGTGTGGCCGTCGCGCAGTTCCATCCGGAATACGCGCTCGCGCAACTGGAGTTGTCGGTCGAACCGTCCGAGCCGGTCGCCGCCGCGGACGAGGCCGTGCTGGTCCGGCACACGATCCGTCAGGTGAGCGCGCGGCACGGCTGGCGGGCGGTGCTCGCCCCTTGCATCGAACCGGGCGGCGCCGGTTCCGGAGCGCACCTGCACCTGTCGGCGATCGACGACGACGGCCCCCTTTTCGCGGGCGGCGACGGCCCCCACGGCATGCGGCGGACCGGTGAGGCGTTCCTGGCGGGGGTGTTGCGAGAACTGCCCGCGCTGGTCGCGGTCGGCGCGGGCAACCCGGCGAGCTTCCTGCGGTCGGCGCCGTCACGCTGGGCGGGAGTTTGGCAGTGCTGGGGTCACGAGACCAGAGAGGCCGCCCTGCGCTTCGTCACCGGGGTCCGCGGCACCGAGGGATGGGCCGCCAACGCCGAGATCAAATGCTTCGACGCGACCGGCAATCCGTACCTGATCGTCGGGTCGGTGATCGCGGCCGGGCTCGCCGGTGTCGCCGAACGCCTACGCCTGCCCGCCGAAATCACCGGAGATCCGGCGACTTTCGACGCCGAAGCACGCATGATGTCGGATGTGCGCCGCCTACCCACCACACCGGCCGAAGCCGCCGACCACCTCGCCGCGTCCGAGGTGCTCGCCGAAGCCATGGGCGTCGAACTGCACGACGCGCTGCTCACCGTGCGCCGCGCGGAGGCCGAGCGATACGCCGCCGCGAGCGCCGAAGAGTTGGTCGCCCTGACACGTTGGCGGTTCTGACATGCTCACCGACGATGTCCGGCTCACCGACCACCACTGCCACGGCGTCCACACCGGGAACCTGGACCGGCCCGGTTTCGAGCGTTTGCTCGGCGAAGGCTCGCACGGAAGTTTCGATTCCGCGCTCGGGCTCGCGGTGCGCCGCTGGTGCGCCCCCGCGCTCGACCTGCCCGCCCATGTCAGCCCGGACGTCTACTTGCGTCATCGCGCCCGGCTCGGCGCGCGCGAGGTCGCCACGCGGCTGTTGCGCGCGACCGGGGTGACCCGGTGGTGCCTGGATACCGGAATCGGCGGCGGCACAGCGGATTTCGCTGCCCTGGTGAACGGCGAGGTGCGCGAGGTGGTCCGGTTGGAGGAGGTGGCCGAGCGCGTCGTCGCCCAGGTCGGCGCGGTGTCCGGGGTCTACGAGCGAATCGAGGCGGAGCTGCGCGCGCGGGCCGCCCATGCCGTCGGCCTGAAGACGATCGTCGCCTACCGGTGTGGCCTGGACTTCCCGGTGCGGCATCACCCGCCGACCAGTTTCGCGCCCGAACACCGGCTCAGCGATCCGAACGTCCTCGGCTGGCTGGTCGGTCTCGGCGCGCGGATCGGCGCCGAACTCGGTCTTCCCCTGCAATTCCACACCGGGTTCGGCGACCCCGATCTGCGCCTGCGGCACAGCGACCCGCTGCTGCTCACCGACTTCCTGCGCCGGACCGCGGGCACCGGGCTGTCGGTGATGCTGCTGCACTGCTGGCCCTTCCATCGCCATGCCGCCTACCTCGCGCACGTCTTCGACCATGTTCACCTGGATCTCGGCCTGACCATCCCCTACGTGGGGCAGCGGGCCGGAGCCGTGCTCGCCGAGACGCTGGAACTCGCACCGTTCCGGGCGCTGTGCTACTCCTCGGACGGCTACGGGCTCCCGGAACTGCACTACCTCGGCGCCCTGCTCTGGCGGCGCGGGCTCGGCAAGCTCGTCGACGAGTGGCTCGCCGACGACGCGATCACCACCGCCGACGCCGAAGTGCTGGTCAACGCCATCGCCCACGGGAATGCCGCGCGCGTCTACCGGGCACGGTTCGAACACGCCGCCGGCTGACCTTCCGCCATCCTGGTCGGTCGGATATTCGGGTGCGCCCGGTGCCGTCGGTCCCTACCGTTGATAGCGAAGACCAACGGAAGGATCGAGACCATGTTTCCCGTCGAGCTGCGCGGCACCAAGGCGCAGACGCTCATGTGGGCCCACGAGCACGAGGTCGAGCAGGCCGCGCTCCGGCAACTGCGCAACATCGCCGCGCTGAAATGGGTCCACGGCGTCCGCGTGATGCCGGACGTGCACCTCGGCAAGGGGGCCACGGTCGGCTCGGTGATCGCGATGAAAGACGCGGTGTCACCCGCCGCGGTCGGCGTGGACATCGGCTGCGGCATGGAGAGCGTGCGCACCGACCTCACCGCCGCGGATCTGCCCGACAACCTGCGTTCGCTGCGTTCGCGGATCGAGGCGGCGGTACCGGTCGGCTTCCAGGCGCATCACGACGCCGTGGATGTCACCCGGCTCGGCGGCCAGGTCGCCGGGCTCGGCGCGAGCACCACGACGCTGCGGACGGGATGGGACCGCTTCTGGGGTTCGTTCGGCGCGCTGGACGCCGGGGTACAGCCACGAGAGTCCAAGGCGCACAAGCAGATGGGCACCCTCGGCGGCGGCAACCACTTCATCGAGGTGTGCCTGGACCAGCAGGAGCGGGTGTGGATCCTGCTGCACTCCGGCAGCCGCAACATCGGCAAGGAACTCGCCGAGCGGCACATGGCCATCGCGCGCACGCTGCCGCACAACATCGATCTACCCGACCGCGACTTGGCGGTCTTCGTCTCCGGCACGCCGGAGATGGAGGCATACCGGCGTGACCTCACCTGGGCGCAGGAGTACGCGGCGCGTAACCGCGCGGTGATGCTCGCATTGGTCTGCCGTGCGGTCGCCGCCGAATTCGCCGAGCGTGGAGTGCGTTTCGAGCAGCCGATCAGCTGTCACCACAATTATGTGGCGGAGGAGCTGATCGACGGCGTGCCGATGCTGGTCACCCGAAAGGGCGCGGTGCGGGCGGGAGCGGGTGATCTCGCGCTGATTCCCGGCTCGATGGGTACCCGCTCGTATGTGGTGCGGGGCAAAGGCAACCCGGCGTCGTTCCAGTCGGCTTCGCACGGCGCGGGACGGCGGATGAGCCGCAACGCGGCCAAGAGGCAGTTCACCGTCGCCGATCTGATCGCCCAGACCGAGGGCGTCGAGTCGCGCAAGGACGCGGGCGTGGTGGACGAGATCCCGGCCGCGTACAAGGACATCGACGAGGTCATCGAGGCACAGCGGGACCTGGTCGACGTGGTCGCGACGCTGCGCCAGGTGCTCTGTGTGAAGGGCTGACCGTCGCGCACCCGATTGCGCTCCGGGCGAGTTCCGCTCGCCCGGCGCGACGTCGCGTTCAGCGCAGGCTCGAGCGGTGAACCCGGATCCGGCGAGCACCGACACCCCACCTCTGGCACCACATCGCGATCAGCGCAGCCTCGAGATGGCGGCGCGACCCGGATCCGGCGAGCACCGGTGTCCACTCCGCGCGCGGTTGTCAGGGACGGGCGCCGCTCCCCCGGAACAGTCCCGAAGCCGCTCGATCAGGCGCCGGGCGTGAGGCAACCGTGACCGATGGTCTGGATCTCCCGGCGGCTTGCTCGATACCATCGGGTATGCCCTGGCGGCCCTCCTTCTTCGCACCCGCTCCGGATTCCGACCCGGCGGCGGGGCCGCCGGAGATACCCGGCGTGCGGCGGTCGGAAGTGACCGCCCGCGGCGTGCGTTTCCACGTCACCGAAGCGGGTCCGGCGGACGGGCGTCCGGTGCTCGCGCTGCACGGCTGGCCCGAGCATCACTACGCCTACCGTGACCTGCTCGCCGATCCACCGGACGGACTGCGCATCATCGCGCCCGATCTGCCCGGCTACGGCTGGTCGGGCCCCGCGCCGCACCGGTGGGCCAAAGACGACGTCGCCTCCGACCTGCTCGCGTTGCTGGACGCGCTCGGCCTGGACCGCGTCCTGCTGGTCGGCCACGACTGGGGCGGCTACATCGCCCACCTGCTCGTACTGCGCGAGCCGGAGCGATTCGACGCGCTGCTCGCGCTCAACATCGCCCACCCGTGGCAGACACCGCGCGCGTTTCTCCCGCACGCGTGGCGGTTCCTGCTCTACCAGCCCGCCGTCGCGGCGTTCGGCGACTACCTGCACCGGCGTACCCGCTTCCTGGAGCAGCTCGTGTTCGCCGGCGCCGTACGCGATCGTTCGGCGTTCGGACCCGAGGTGATCCGGGCGTACGCCGACCGCTTCCGCGACCCGGTCTGTGCCCGCACGGCGACCGACACCTACCGCACATTCCTGCTGCGCGAAGTGCCCCGGTCGGCCAGGCGAGGCGAACGACGGCGAGCCCGGGTGCCGATCCTGGCCCTGTTCGGCGTCGAGGACGCGGCGGTCCATCCGTCGCTCGCGTCCGCCGAAACCGCCCGCGCCGACGACTACCGGCTGGAGCTGGTCCAGAACTGCGGCCACTTCATCATCGAGGAGCGACCGGACCTGGTCCGGACCCGGCTGGCCGAGCTGGCGGCGGCGACCGCGCACCCCGCTTGACCACGACCCGCCGTCGCATCGGCAAGTCGGACGCCGCGACCTGATACGCAGCCTGCGCGCCCAGCGTGGCGAGTATGTGAAACATGAGCCGCGGCCGGGCGCGCGGCCACCTGTCGGAGTCGTCGGGCACGATGGAGCGCATGACCACGGCGACCGGCGCGTCTTCGATCGACCTCACCGCCCCCGACCTGCGCGAGCACGCCGAACAGCTGCTGCGCGAGCTGGCCGGTGCGGACGCTCGGCTGCGGGAGGACCAGTGGACCGCGATCGAGGCGCTCGTCGTACGGAGGCGCAGGGCGCTGGTCGTGCAGCGCACCGGCTGGGGCAAGTCGGCGGTGTATTTCATCGCGGCGAAGCTGCTGCGCCGGGCGGGGCGCGGCCCGACGGTGATCGTGTCGCCCCTGCTCGCGCTGATGCGCAACCAGGTGGCGGCGGCGCAGCGCGCGGGGGTCGTCGCGGCGACCATCAACTCGGGCAATGTCACCGAATGGGACGAGATCCACGCCGATGTCGCCGCGGGCGCGGTCGACGTGCTGCTGGTCAGCCCGGAACGATTGAACAACCCGGACTTCCGGGACCAGGTGCTGCCCCGGCTCGCGGCCGATGCCGGGCTGGTGGTGATCGACGAAGCGCACTGCGTCTCGGACTGGGGCCACGACTTCCGGCCGGACTACCGGCGCATCCGGACGCTGATCGCCGACCTCGGCTCCGACGTCCCGGTGCTGGCGACCACCGCGACCGCCAACGACCGGGTGGTCACCGACGTCGCCACCCAGATCGGCACCGACACCCTGGTGCTGCGCGGCACGCTGGATCGCGAGTCGCTGCACCTGTCGGTGGTCCGCTTCGACGACGCCGTGGAACGCACCGCCTGGCTCAGCGGTCACCTGCACCGGTTGCCCGGCTCGGGCATCGTCTACACACTCACCGTCGCCGCCGCGCAGGACCTGGCCGACGTGCTGACCTCGCACGGCCACACGGTCGCCGCCTACACCGGGCAGACCGACCCCGCCGAACGCGAGGTTTTGGAGGCGGCGCTGCTGAACAACGAGGTGAAGGCGCTCATCGCCACCTCCGCGCTGGGCATGGGGTTCGACAAACCCGATCTCGGGTTCGTGGTGCACGTGGGCGCGCCGTCGTCTCCCATCGCCTACTACCAGCAGGTGGGACGCGCCGGGCGTGGCACCGCCCGCGCCGAGGTGATTCTGCTCCCCGGCCCCGAGGACGCGCGGATCTGGAGCTACTTCGCCTCCGTCGCCTTCCCCCGCGAGCACATCGTGCGTGCCGTGCTCGACGCGCTGGACGCCGACCGGGCGCTGTCCACCGCGGCGTTGGAGCCGCTGGTGGAGTTGAATCGCTCCAGGCTGGAGATGGTGCTCAAGGTGCTCGACGTGGACGGTGCGGTACGCCGCGTGCGCGGCGGCTGGATCGCCACCGGCCGGCCGTGGACCTACGACACCGAGCGCTACGAGCGCCTGTCCGTCGCCCGCGAGGCCGAACAGCAGGCCATGATCGACTACCAATCGACCGCCGATTGCCGCATGGAATTCCTGCGCCGCCAGCTCGACGACCCGGGACTGCCCGCCGACGTAGCGGATTCGCCCGGCTGCGGCCGCTGTGACAACTGCACCGGCAGCCGCCCCGACCGCACCGTCGCCGCCGACGCGGTGGCCGCCACCAAAGCCAGGCTCGACCGCCCCGGCCTCGACATCGCGCCACGCAAACAGTGGCCCACCGGCATGGCGAAACTCGGAATCCCGTTGTCCGGCAAGATCTCCGGCGGCGCCGAGACAGGTCGCGTTCTCGGCAGGCTGACCGACCTCGGCTGGGGGCAGCGACTGCGGACGCTGCTCGACGGCCCGGACGATCCGGTCCCCGACGCGGTCTTCGATGCTTGTATCGCCGTACTGCGCGAATGGGATTGGGCCACCCGCCCGACGTCGGTACTCGCCCTGGAATCCCCGCGCTACCCCGTGCTCACCGCCACCCTCGCCGCCCGGCTGGCCGAGGTCGGCCGCCTGCACGACCTCGGCACCCTGCGCACCCGCCCGGACCGCCCGCCCGTCTCGGCGGCCAACTCCGCACATCGCGTAGCCGGGCTGTTCGACTCATGGGAGATCCCCGACCTCACCGACGTGCCGGGCCCGATCCTGCTGGTCGACACCATCACCGACACCGGCTGGACCTTCACCGTCGCCGCGCACGCACTCCGAGCCGCCGGCGCCGAAGCCGTCCTGCCGTTCGCGTTGGCTACGCCGACATAGCTCCTGGCCTATGAAGAGCTCTTCGCGCCGATTCCCGATTCCGAGCGAAGCGAGACCGAGCATCCGCCGTTCGCGGCGAAGTCGCGGCAATCAGAGACTGAGTGTCGCCCGCAGGCGCGCGTCGAGGGATTCCCTCTCCACATCGGTGAGCACGCCGAGATGTTCGGTGAGCCAAGGCCGGTAGGCGCGATGCAATTTCAGGGTGTCGGCCCAGCCGTGCTCGGTGAGTGTGGCCAGCACGTGGCCGGGGTCGGCCTCGCGCAACGGGACGACTTGCAGCCAGCGATAGCGCGAGGTGATCACCGCCGAGTCGGAGACCAGCACGACCGTCATGCGCCGCGGGAAGGGGGTGCCGTCGGTGAGCGTCGGGGCGTAGCGCCAGATCTCGCCGCGTCTCATGCGGCGCCGTCGGCATCGTCTTCGGCGGCCTGGGTGAGCGTCACGTCGTCGTAGGCGGCGGCCAGTTCGGCCTCCTCGTCGATAGCCAGCGCGGTCAGGCTGTCGTACACGAGCGTGGAGCGCAGCGCGGCGTTGATCACCGCCGACAGGCTGCGGTTCTGGCGATCGGCGACCTCCCTGGCCCACTCGGCCACCTGCGGATCCAGCGTGACGGTCACGCGCGTCGCCTTGCTCATACCGGTATGCATACCAGAGCGGTGCACTGCTGGGAACCCGGCCGCGGCATCGCTCGCGCCTGCTCGAAGTCGTGCGCGGCTTTCCCGTGCCGCGCGCACTACAGTCGACCCGTGGCCAGCAAATCCACCGGGTCGGCGATCGAGCTCGAGGTCGGCGACCATACGATCCGCGTCTCCAACCCCGACCGCGTCTACTTTCCGGAGAGCGGCGCGACCAAGCTCGACTTGGTGCAGTACTACCTGAGCGTCGGGGACGGCATCGTCAACGCCCTGCGCGACCGGCCCTGCATGCTGCACCGGTTTCCCAAAGGACTCGCGGGCGACAAGGTGCATCAGAAGCGACTTCCCGCCGGTGCGCCGGACTGGATTCCGACTGTGCGCGTGTACTTCCCGCGCTATGGGAGACACGCCGACGAGCTGTGCGTCGAGAAGCCGGCCGACGTCCTCTGGGCGGTGCAGATGTCCACGGTCGAGTTCCATCCGTGGAATTCGCGCGCCGCCGATACCGAGCGTCCGGACGAATGGCGCATCGACCTCGACCCGATGCCGGATTGCCCCTGGTCACGCGTGCGACGGGTCGCCGGGGTGGTGCACGAGGTTCTCGACGAGATCGGCGCCGTCGGGTGGCCGAAGACCTCCGGCGGCAAGGGCCTGCACGTGTACGTGCGGATCGCGCCGCATTGGGGATTCCAGGACGTGCGCCGGGCGGCCCTGGCGTTCGCCCGCGAAGTCGAGCGGCGAGCATCCGGCGACGTGACCACCACCTGGTGGCGGCGCGACCGCGATCCGAAGATGCTGTTCGTCGACTACAACCAGAACGCCCGCGACCACACCATCGCCGCCGCCTATTCGGTGCGCGGTGTCCCCGCCGCCACGGTCTCCACACCGGTACGCTGGGACGAAATTCCCGACATCGATCCGCGCGACTTCACCATGGCTTCCGTTCCCGCTCGCTTCGCCGAACTCGGCGATCTGCACGCGGGCATGGATGACGCGGTGTTCCACCTGGATCCTCTCCTGGAGTGGGCCGAGCGGGACAAGGTGGACGTGGAGCTCGACGAGGAGCAGAGCGAGGCCTAGCGCCGCGCCGGACGGACACCCTGCGGCCGGTCGGCGCACGCCAGGCGGTGCTACGGTCGCAACGTCCCAGCCCGCGACCACGTCCTACTGCTCCGAAGGAGGTCCGTCCATGAACCGACCGGCAGTGACGATCGCGATCGGCCCCACCGACCCGCCTCCCACACTGTTGGAGAAGGCCGTCGTGGAGGCGGGCGCCACCCTCTCCGATCTGGATGAGGCGCGTGGGTTGATCTGGGTCGGCGGCCCCGGCGAGTTCCCGGACGAATTACCGGCCGGTGTGCAGTGGGTGCAACTTTCGGCCGCAGGCGTCGAGGACTGGTTCACCGCGGGCGTCATCGCCAGGCATCCGGGTGTGCGATTCACCTCCGCCGCAGGCGCTTTCGCGGCGAGCGTGGCCGAGCACGCGCTCATGCTGCTGCTCGCGGGCGTCCGGTACCTGCCCGAGCACCTGCGGGCTTCGGATTGGCGGCAACAGGACTTCTTTCCACACGTCGGCACACTGCGTGGCAAGACGGTGACGATCGTCGGCGCGGGCGGCATCGGCCGCGCGCTGATCCCGATGCTGGTCCCGCTCGGCGCGCACATCATCGCGGTGAACCGCAGCGGGCGTCCGGTCTCCGGCCCCGGCATTCCCTCGTCGGTCGAGACGATTTCCGCCGGCCATCTCGGCCGGGTCTGGCCGCACACCGATCACGTGGTCATCGCCGCGCCCGCCACACCCGCCACCAGGCATCTCGTCGGCGCGGACGAACTAGCGCGGCTCAAGCCGTCCTCGTGGATCGTCAACGTCGCGCGCGGCAGCCTCATCGACACCGACGCGCTGGTGGCCGCGCTGGCCTCCGGCGCCATCGGCGGCGCCGGTCTCGACGTCACCGACCCCGAGCCGCTCCCGGCCGGTCACCCCCTCTGGTCTCTGCCGAATGCCATTGTCACGCCGCATGATTCGAATCCACCCCAGCTGCGACTGGCGGCATTCGCCGACCACGTCGAAGCGAACGTCGAGCGGTTCCTCGAAGGCCGCCCCCTGCTGGCGCCGATCGATCCCGCGCGCGGATACTGAAATAGTTCGACACAGCATGATTCGCGCACCGCGGATCCTCGGGAGTCGGCCTCGCGGTAAAATGCGGCGGCTTGATCTGCACGATCCCGCCACTGTGCGCAGCGCGCCCCCGCCACTGTGGAAGCGCTTACCGGTAGCGGTCAGGCCGTCGTGAAACTCGTACCGAGTCGAGTGCCCTGCGTCGACATCAGCCGGGCAGCGCTCGGCCGAGAATCTCTTCGATGACTTCGCTCTTCGCGTTCGCGTAGTGCTGCACGAACTTCCAGTCACGCTGGGCGAGTGCACGTTTGGTCCGCTCGTAGTACGCCCGGTCGTCGTCGTGCGTGCGCAGCCGGTCGCGGAAAGTCAGAATCCGCTCGATCTCCGGTGCACCCGACTCCGGCGAGAGAACGTGCAGGTTCACACTCCACCGTGCACCGCTGTCCACCCGGCGGACGAGACAGCGATGCTGATACCAGTCCGGTTGCCGGACACGTAGCGCATAGCCGGCTGCCTCGAGCGCGGGTAGATACGCGGCTTCGTCGGCGGCGTCCGGAACCAGCAACAGCATGTCGATCAGCGGCTTGGCCGCGAGACCGGGAACCGAGGTGGAGCCGGTGTG
This sequence comes from Nocardia sp. NPDC057455, assembly GCF_042802775.1. Lineage (NCBI taxonomy): Bacteria > Bacillati > Actinomycetota > Actinomycetes > Mycobacteriales > Nocardiaceae > Nocardia > Nocardia sp. NPDC057455. Next base: position 37,043 of record NZ_JBHVDM010000063.1, read on the forward strand.
CTCGATCCGCACGGCCGTGTCGCCGAGCGCGGCACGGAGAACGGCCTCTTCCTCGGCGTACCAGTCCGGCCACGCGGGGTTGTAATCCTCGATGAACACCTTGACCGCATAGGGCTCCGCCTCGCCGATCATCGCCGCCGCGATCTCGTCGTCGTCGAAGGTCGCCATACGTCACTGTAACCCCGCTTGATCAGCCTTTCCAGAATGTACCATTGACAACTGGCACATTCGTGGCTGATTCTTAGCGCATGACAAGGTCAACGAGGACCTCGGTCCCCGGCGTTCCCGCCGCGCCCTCGACCCGTGCCACCGTGGCCGCAGCGGCCACCAGGCTCACGCTGCGGCCGGTGAACTGCGCGGTTCCGATGAACACGCCGGGCGTCTGGTTCGCACGCAAACTCATCGCCACCCTGATGACCGTCGGCGGTCCCGTGCCGCCCGGCACGTCCGTCACACAAGTTCGCTCGGGAGCGGTGCGCGGTGAATGGGTGCGGGCGGCGGGTGTGCCGTTCGGGACGCGAGCCGTCTACTACATCCACGGCAGCGGGTATGTGATCTGCTCGGCGCGCACCCATCGCGGCCTCGCGGCCCGGCTGTCGGCGAAGACCGGCCTGCCGGTCTTCCTCACCGACTATCGCCTCGCGCCCGAACACCGGTTCCCGGCCGCGGCCGACGACGTCGAGGCGGGTTACCGCTGGCTGCTCGGTCGTGGCATGGCCGCGGAAGACCTGGTGATCGCCTGCGACTCGGCGGGCGGGCACCTCGCGCTGGACCTGCTGGTGGAGAACGGACGGCACCGGCGCCCGCAGCCCGCGGCCGTGGCGATGTTCTCCCCGCTGCTGGACCTGACGTTGGGCTTGGCGGCCGAGCGGGAACGCGTCCGGACCGATCCGTTGATCTCGGCCGCCGCCGCGAGCAAGCTGCCCGCGGCCTACACCAGCGGCCATCCGGCAGACGCGGCGCGCCTGCGGCTGTCCATCCCGCAAGGTCTCGCACTGCCACCGATCCTGGTGCAGGTCGGCGGTACCGAGATGCTCGCAGCCGACGCGCGGGCGCTGTGCGAGATGGTCCGCCGCGCGGGCGGCAGCTGCCAGCTCGAGATCTGGCCTGGGCAAATGCACGTCTTCCAAGCCCTTCCCCTGGTGGTGCCCGAGGCCGACCAAGCCCTCGCCCGCGCCGCCGACTTCCTGCGCGCGGCGCTGGTCGCTACCTCCGGCACGGAAAAGGTGAGCTGAGATGTTCGGATTGGACAAGGTGTTGGCCCTGGGCCGGGCCCGGCGCACGCACGGCGCGCGAGCCGTGATCACCGGCGCCGGCAGCGGCATCGGCCGCGCGTTCGCGCTGGAGATCGCGGCCCGCGGCGGCCGGGTGATCTGCGCCGACATCGATGAGGCGCGCGCCGACGAAACGGTCGCCCTGATCGAACGCACCCACCCGGGCACCGCGCACGCCTTCCGCTGCGACGTGGCACAACGGGAGGACGTAGAATTGCTCGCCCGCTTCGCCGAAACGCTGTTCGAGCGCCCGGTCACCCTGGTGATCAACAACGCGGGCGTCGGCATCGGCGGAAAACCCGTGGGACGCATCGGCTTCGACGACTGGCAGTGGGCGCTGGGCATCAACCTGTGGGGAGTTGTGCACGGCTGCGAAGTCTTCGCTCCGCGCCTGCGGGCCGCCGGGAGCGGCGGCATCATCAACGTCGCCTCGGCCGCCGGATTCGCCGCCGCGCCCTCGATGGCCGCCTACAACGTGTCCAAAGCCGGTGTGCTGTCGCTGTCGGAGACCATGGCCGCCGAGCTGAGCGGCACCGGTGTGGCGGTCACGGTCCTGTGCCCGACGTTCGTCCGCACGAACGTCGCCCGCGACGGCCGGATCACCGAGGGATCGGCGCAGCTGGCCGACTTCCTCATGCGCTGGACCGGTTTCTCCCCCGAGCGTGTCGCGCGGACCACCCTGGACGCGCACGATCTCGGCCGGCTCTACGTGCTCCCCCAACTGGACGCGCACGCCGTATGGCTGCTCAAGCGGTGCCTTCCCGCGCAATACACCTACGTCCTCGGCCTCCTGGAGCGGCTGCTGCCCCAGGACCACTCGACCACCACCGACCGCACGCCGGTCACCGACAAGACAGGAGTCTGACATGGCCGCCATCGCGATGGACTTCGACGACATGCTCCGCAAGATCAAGGACCGCCAGTGGGCGCTGGCCGACATCGATTGGGACGCGCCGGGCCGCGAGACGATCACGCCCGAACTGCACGCCAAGCTCAAGCCGTTCATGGCCGATCTGATGTGGATCGAAAACGTCGGCGCGCGCGGCTTCGCGGCTATGGCCAAGAAGGCGCTGATGTTCCCCCGGTTTCGTGGAGTCGAGATGCTGGACTTCAGGCCACGGGTTGGATGGACGGTTGCATCATTTCGTACTCGATCGGAGTCCGCA